>NZ_MEES01000010.1:0-62849 GCF_001724535.1 Paracoccus sp. SCN 68-21
GTCGTCTCGTCATGGTCATCTCCTCGCTCGCAGCATCATGCTGCTGTTGCGCGGAAAATCCACTTATCCCGGCTGTTCGGTTTTCCCGAGCCACCTCAGCCCCCATATAGCGCAACCGTATCGGGCCAGCGGGGTCGTGGTCATTCATGGGTCTTGAAGCGCCAGCTCTCGTTGCCGGTTTCGACGATGTCGCAGTGATGGGTCAAGAGGTGGCTCGGCTGATCTGAACAGGTTACGGGCGTTGATCTGGTTCGGATGGACGTCGAACGCCTGCGCAAGCTCGATCAAGGTCTTCTCGACCTTGATCGCCGCCACCGCCACTTTCGCCTTGAATGCCGGGCTGTGATTCTGGCGTAGGCGTCTTGCCATGGTCTTTTTCTCACTTGCAGCATCATGCCGCTGTTGCGGGAAAAATCCACTTCTCCCGGCTGCTCAGATTTCCGGAACCACCTCTCAAAGCGTAAAATCAATGGCTCTCGTGCCTAAGCCTGAAACCAAAAATATCGGAACCTAATATTAACCGGCAAGGGGCAGTCACGGCCGCACGACCTCGGCTTCATAGCCGGCAGATGCGGCGATCAGCTGCGTGGTGTAGGGGGTCGAGCCCTGGCCATGTCGCAGGCGGGCGGCGGGCAGGATCTCGACGATGCGGCCTTGCTGCATGACTGCCAGGCGGTCGCACATATGGGCGATCACCGACAGGTCATGGCTGACCATCAGATAAGTCAGCCCATGTTCCTCGCGCAGGTCGGACAGCAGGTTCAGGATCTCTGCCTGGACGCTCACATCCAGCGCGCTGGTGGGCTCGTCCAGCAGCAGCAGGCGCGGTTCAGCGGCCAGCGCGCGGGCGATCGCCACGCGCTGTCGTTGCCCGCCGGACAGTTGGTGCGGATAGCGAAACCGGAAGCCCCGGCCCAGGCCCACGTCATCCAGCAGCGTGACGATGCGCTGGTCGATCCGGTCCATGCCCTGCAGGTGCAGCGTCTCCGCCAGGACAGCATCCACGGAATGGCGCGGGTGCAGGCTGGCATAGGGGTCCTGGAACACCATCTGGACAGTGCGAAAGAACGCCCGGTCACGGCGATCGGCGCGCTGGTCGCGGCCGTCGACCGTGATGCGACCCGACCAGCCGGGGATCAGCCCGGCGATGGCGCGCAGGATCGTGGACTTGCCCGATCCGCTTTCGCCCACCAGACCGAAGCTCTCTCCCGGTGCCACGTCAAAGGATGCGGAGTGGACGGCGGTCACCCGGTCCGGGGCCTGTCCGAACCAAACGCTCAGATCGGCGACGCTCAGCATGTCAAACTTCCCTCCAGCTGTCCTGGCGTTCCAGCACCGGCAGGCGGTCCACCGGCGCATCCAGCCGCGGCAGGCTGTTCAGCAGCCCGCGGGTATAAGGGTGCTGCGCCCGGTGCAGATCGCGCGCAGGCAGCGTTTCCACCACGCGGCCCGCATACATGATCAGCACCCGGTCGCAGAACTGTGCGACCAGGTTCAGGTCGTGGCTGATGAAGATCAGCCCCATGCCCCGGTCGCGCACCAGCCGGTCCATGATGTGCAGGACCTCGGTCCGGACCGACACGTCCAGCGCGCTTGTGGGTTCGTCCGCGATCAGGATCTGGGGGTCGGGGGCCAGCATCATGGCGATCATGATGCGCTGGCCCATGCCGCCCGATACCTGATGGGGATAGCTGTCCATGACGCGTTCCGGGTCGCGGATCTGCACGGCCTCCAGCATCTGCAGCGCCTTGGCGCGGGCGGCGGCACGGGGCGCGCGGGCGTGCAGGCGATAGGCCTCGATGATCTGCTGGCCCACGGTCATCACCGGGTTCAAGCTGAATTTGGGGTCCTGCATGACCATGCTGATGCGCCCGCCGCGAATGGCACGCATCTGGCGGTCGGGCAGGTTCAGGATGGACTGGCCCTCCAGCTCCATCCGGGCGGCCTCGACCCGGCCGGGCGGGCGGACCAGGCCCAGGATCGCGCGGCCGGTCATGGACTTGCCCGACCCGCTTTCGCCCACGACGCCAAGGCGTTCGCGGCCCAGGTCGAAATCGATGCCGCGCACGGCCTGAAACTCGCCCTGCCGGGTCGGGAAGGTGACGCGCAGGTCGCGCACGGACAGAAGGGGTTCGGTCACGACTTGTCTCCCTTGGGGTCCAGCACGTCGCGCAGCCCGTCGCCCAGCAGGTTGAAGGCCATCGACACCAGGAAGATCGCGATGCCCGGCATGGCGGCGACCCACCAGAAGTCCAGGATATAGCCTCGCCCGTCGCTGATCATCGCGCCCCATTCGGGCAGCGGCGGCTGTGCACCCAAGCCCAAAAAGCCCAGACCCGCCGCCGACAGGATGATCCCCGCCATGTCAAGCGCCACCCGAACGATCAGGGACGACAGGCACAGCGGCCAGATGTGGCGGATCAGCAGGCGCAGCCGCCCCGCCCCCTGCAGACGCGCGGCGGCGATGAAATCGGCGTTGCGGATGGTCAGCGTCTCGGCCCGGGCCAGGCGGGCATAGGGCGGCCAGGCGGTCAGCGCCAGGGCCAGTACCGCGTTGCCGATGCTGGGCCCCAGGGCCGCGACAAAGGCCAGCGCCAGGATCAGCTTGGGGAAGGCCAGAAAGATGTCGGTCACCCGCATCAGAACCTGGTCCACCCAGCCCCCGGCGAACCCCGCGACCGTGCCGATCAGCAACCCGATGACCGGCGCGATCAGCGCGACCGTGCCCACGATGAACAGCGTGATGCGCGACCCGTGGATCAGCCGGGACAGGATGTCGCGCCCCAACGCGTCGGTGCCCAGCCAATGCGCGGCCGATGGCGGCTGCAGCCGGTTGGCCAGGTTCTGCGCATAGGGGTTCTGCGGTGAGATCCACGGCGCCAGGATCGCCATGCCGATCAGCACCACCAGCACGATCAGCCCGACCATCGCCAGCCTGTTCGCGCGAAAGGTCAGCCAGCCCTGATAGATCGCGCCAAGCCGTGCCTGGCGGCGGGTCTGCGGCGTGTCCGACAGCAGCCAGTCGCGCCGGCTCTCTCGGGGGTGGGGCACGGCGCTCATTTGGACCTCGGGTCAAGGAAACGGTACAGCATGTCGCTGAACAGGTTCAGCAGGACAAAGCAGACGCCCACGACCACCGTGCCGCCCAGCACCGCGTTCATGTCGCCCGACAGCAACCCGCGGGTGATATAGCTGCCTAGGCCCGGCCAGCTGAAGATGATCTCGGTCAGGACCGATCCCTCCAGCAGCGACCCAAAGGACAGCGCGATGACGGTGACCAGCGGGATCGCGATGTTGCGAAACGCGTGGCCCCAGATGACCGCCCGTTCGGACAGGCCCTTGACGCGGGCGGTGGTGATGTATTCTGCCGACAGCTGCTCCAGCATGAAGCTGCGCGTCATGCGGCTGATATAGGCCAGCGAGTAATACCCCAGCAGGCTGGCCGGCAGAATGATATGCGAGAACGCGTCGCGGAACGCGGCCCAGTCCCGCGCCAGCAGGCTGTCCACCAGGATCATGCCGGTCACGTTCGGCACCATCCCGTCATACAGGATCCCCTGTCGTCCCGGTCCGCCCACCCAGCCCAGCATGCCGTAAAAGACCAGCAGCCCCATCAGCCCTAGCCAGAAGATCGGCATCGAATAGCCGACCAGCGCCACGACCCGCGCGACCTGGTCGATGATGCCGCCCCGCCGCGCTGCCGCGATCACGCCCAGGGGCACGCCGATCGCGACGCCGATGAAGGTGCCCAGGGCCGCCAGCTCGAACGTCGCGGGAAAGACGCGGGCGATGTCCTGCGCCACGGGCTGCCCGGTGGAGATCGACCGCCCGAAATCGCCGCGCAGCACGTCGCCCACATAGGACAGGAACTGCACGATCAGCGGCTGGTCCAGCCCCATCGCGATATAGGCGGCATCGTATTGCGCCTGGGTGGCGCGGTCGCCCACGACCTTCAGCACCGGGTCGATCGGCATGACCCGCCCGATGACAAAGGTGACCAGCAGCAGGCCCAAAAGGGTCAGTGCCAGCGACAGGACGGTGCCCGCCACGCTGCGCGCGCGCCTGCGGGTCAGGGCGTGGCGCCGCGACGGTTGGGTCGCGGCGCCGGTCGGATCGGTCAGGGCCATTTATTCGCCCTTCGTCACCTGACGATACATGACCGACGAAATCGCCCCGCCGCTCCACCAGTTCTGGACGCCGTCGCGCAGGCCGACCTGTTCGATGCGCTGGAACAGCGGGACGATCGGCGCCTCGGCCTGGTACTGGCGCTGGATGTCCTGATACAGCGCGGCGCGGGCGTCGGCATCCTGTTCCAGGGTGGCGGCGACGGTGGCCTCGTTCATCTCGGCCGGGACCTCATAGGCGTTGCGCCAGGCCAGCAGGCCCACGGCAGCGGCCTCGTCGCTGTTGTCGGGGTTGAACGCGAAGGTCGCGGCATTGGTGTTCGGGTCGGAATAATCCGGGCCCCATTCGCCCAGGAAAATCGGCACCTCGCGCGCGCGATAGGCGTCCAGCACCTGCGCGCCGGTCATCTGTTCGATGTTCAGCGTCAGGCCGACCTGGGCCATCGACGCCTGCAGGGTCTGCGCCACGTCGATATATTCGCGCAGGTCGCGCACGCGGGTGGTGATGGTGCCGCCCTCAATCCCGGCATCGGTCAGGATCTGGCGCGCCTTTTCGATGTCATAGGTCCAAGGCTGCTCCTCCAGCACGCCCAGATAGCCCAGGGGCAGGAAGGTCTGATGCGTGACGAACTGGCCCTTCAGGAAGCTGCCGGTGATGCCCTCATAGTCGACCAGATGCTTCATGGCCTCGATGACGGCGGGGTTGGACAGCAGCTCGTCCTTCTGGTTCAGGCCCATGTACAGGATGCGGCCGCGCGGTTCGTCCTGAACGCTGACACCCTCGACCGTCGCCACGGATTCCACGTCAGTGGGCGTCAGGTTACGCGCCACGTCGATGTCGCCCTGCTCCAGCAGCAGCCGCTGCGCGCTGGATTCCGACACGTTGCGCACGATCACGCGCTTCATCTCCGGGGCGCCCTGCCAATACTCCTCATAGGCGGTCAGCTGCACCTGCTCGTTCGGGCGCCAGGCGGCCAGGACATAGGCGCCAGAGCCCGCCTCGTTCGTGGACAGCCAGGCATTGCCCAGGTCGCCATCGACCTCGTTGGCCATGACCGTCTCCATGTCAACGACGCTGGCGATGTTCGCGGTCAGGCAGTTCAGCACAAAGGACGGCGCATAGGGCTGATCCAGCGTCAGCGTCAGGGTGTTGCCGTCGGCGGTGATCATCTGGTCGACGTTGTCGGCGGTGAAGCCGAACTGGGTCAGGATGAAGGCCGGGGTCTTGTCCAGCTTGACCGCGCGCTGCAGCGACCAGGCCGCGTCGGCGGCGCGCAGCGGGTTGCCGGAATGAAAGGTGACGTCCTCGCGCAGGGTGAAGGTGATGGACAGCCCGTCCTCGGACACCTCCCACGCGGTCGCAAGGCTGGGCTGGAATCCCGCATCCGGGTCAAGCGGGTCGAAATCGACCAGCCGGTCATAGGTGTTGTTGTTGACGTCATTGCCCGCGAACTCAAAGCTTTGGGCCGGGTCCAGGCTGATGATGTCGTCGATGGTATGGGCTACCACCAACGTGTCCGCGGGCGTTTCCGCCCAGGCCGCAGGGCCGAGGGCAAGTGCGGAGGCCAGCAGCAGGGCGCGCGTGGTCAGATGAAATGTCATGTGGATCTTCCCCGTCGTTGAGTGGTCCCCGCCTTGATGCAGGGTTGCACAACGTGCAGCCTGACGCAGCGACGCAACGCTTGCAAGCCCCACCGTGGCAGGCCGGGCCCCGTTGCGGGTCCGGGGCCGCGACTGCCCATGAAACGACCGGCATCGTCCGCGGATGTCCGGCTCAGCCGGTGCGGGCCTCTCCGCCAGGTGGCGGGGCGGGGGCGGGGGCGTGGCTGCCATCAGGCGCGCACTGGCTGCGACCGCGGGCGTCGGGTTCGGCGGTCATGGCCTGTCCGCTGACCCGGTTCCGCCCGGCCAGCTTGCTGCGATACAGCATCCGGTCGGCCCCGGTCAGCCAGAAGCCATTGTCGCTGCCCATGTCGCAGCGCCCCGAGGCGACGCCGATGCTGACCGTGACCACCGGCGCCACCTGCGACGCCCGATGCGCGATGCCCAGGGCCTGGACGCCTGCGCGCATCGCCTCGGCGACGCTCAGGGCGCCGTCCAGGTCGGTGCCGGGCAGGATGCAGGCGAACTCCTCTCCTCCATAGCGCGCGCACAGGTCGCCGGACCGCCGCACGCATTGCGCCAGGCTGGCCGACACCGCCTGCAGGCAGCGGTCGCCCTCGGGGTGGCCATAGCTGTCGTTGAACCCCTTGAAGTGGTCGATATCCAGCATCAACACCGCGATCAGCCCGCCCTCGCGCGCCTGCCGGTGCAGCTCCGCCTGCAGGCGCCGTTCCAGCATGCGCCGGTTGCCCAGACCGGTCAGCGGATCGCGCAGCGCCTGTTCGGTCAGCTGATCGCGCATGCGCTTCATCTGGACGTGGTTGCGCACCCGCCGAAGCAAGGTGGCGGGGCGGATCGGCTTGGTCACATAGTCGATGGCACCGACCGCCAGGCCGCGCAGCTCTGCCTCGTCATCGCCCAGGGCGGTGGCAAAGATCACCGGCACGTCGCACAGCAGCGGATCGGCCTTGAAGATCCGGCACAGCTGATAGCCATCCATGCCGGGCATCACGACATCCAGCAGGATCAGGTCGGGCCGGGCGGCATGGGCCACCTGGATCGCCTGTTCGGCCGACAGGGCAAAGCAGATCTCGTAGTCGTCCTCCAGCACAGCCGAGACGATCTCGATATTGGCAGGCTCGTCGTCGATGACCAGAATGGTCGGGCGATCGTCCATGATCAGAACCTCGGCTGTCGGTGGTCGGAGGGAAGGGTGTCCAGAAGCGCATCTGCCGCCGCGTAGTCCAGGCGCAGCAGCGCCTGCCGCAGCGGGTGGTCACCTCGCAATGCCGGGTCCAGCTGCAGCGCCTCGGCCAGGGCGTCAAAGGCGCCGCGCGCGGCCATGCTGCGGCGGCGCACCTGATCGTGCAGCTGGCTGCGCAGCTGTCCCAGCAGGGCGGGGTCTGCGGGGGCCTGCGCCTGCGCCTGCGGCGGCGCGGTGGGGGCGGCAGGCTGGGACAGGCTGTCCGCAGCCGCGATCGCGGGCCACAGCGCAGCATCCAGCGTGTCCAGCATCGGGTCCAGCGCCTGTCCGCCCGGCTGCGCCAAGGCAGCCTCGATCCGGCCGGCCAGCGTCGCGACGTCGGGCAGTTCCAGCGACGCGGCCACGCCCTTGAGCGTGTGGGCGGCGCGATGCGCGTCCTCGGTCCGGCCTCCGGCGACCAGACGGCGGATCTGCGCCACCGCATCCCGGTTTCCGTGGGCAAAGGACAGGATCAGCCGCCGCAGAAGCGCGCGCTTGCCGTTTACCCGCATCAGGGCTGCCGGGATGTCAAAGGGCGGCAGCATGTCGGGCAGCGCGCCATCCGCCGCGATGGGGGCGGGCGCCACCGGCGGCAGGGGCGCGACGCGCGCCGGGCGGATATGGCGTGCCAGTACCGTCACCAGCTGCACCGGGTCCACGGGCTTGGTCAGGTGGTCGCACATCCCCGCCTCCAGGCAGGCCTGCCGTTCGGAATCATAGGCATGGGCGGTCAGCGCGATGATGGGCAGGTCCTGCGGGCTGTGCGTCCGGCGGATGCGACGGGTGGCGGTCAGGCCGTCCATCTCGGGCATCTGCATGTCCATCAGCACGGCGCCGTAATCGACGGTGCCCGCCTCGATCATCTGACAGGCGATCAGCCCGTTTTCGGCACACTCGATCTGCAGGCCTGCATCCGCCAGCAGGGCCACAGCGATCTCTCGGTTGATCGGGTTGTCCTCGACCAGCAGGACGTGGCGGCCTGCCAGGACCTGCGGCGGGGCCTCGGTCGCGGGCATGTCGACCACGCTGGCCGCCAGATGCCGCTCGGCCAGGCCCGGCAGCTGACGCAGCGCGTCCATCAGGCTGCGTGCATTGATCGGCTTGGCCAGGAACAGGTCGATCCGCTCTCCTGCAGCCTCGTGCATGACCGCATCGACGCCGTGCGCGGTCATCACCATCGCCGCCGGTGCGCGCCGAAGGCCCATGCTGCGCAGGGCGCGCAGCGTCTGCAGCCCGTCCATGTCCGGCATCTTCCAGTCCAGGATCAGCAGGTCGTATCCCGATCCGCGTTGATCGGCCGCGCTGATCATGTCCAGGGCGGCCCTCCCAGAGGCGGCCACGGTAACGCGCATCTGCCAGCGGGCAAAGGCCTCCTCCAGCATCTTCAGCGCGATGGGGCTATCATCGGTGATCAGAATGCGCAGCGCGCGAATGGCGGTGCAGGGCAGGGCGCTGTCGGCCAGCACCGCGTCGCCCACGGCCAGCGGCACGGAAAAGGTGAAGGTGCTGCCCTGATCCGGGGTGCTGTCGGCGCGGATCCAGCCGTCCATCTGCTCGACGATCTGGCGGCAGATCGCCAGCCCCAGCCCGGTGCCCCCGAACCGCCGTGTGGTCGAGCTGTCGGCCTGGGTGAAGGGCGTGAACAGCCGCGCCATCTGGTCGGGCGTCATGCCGATGCCGCAATCGCGCAGCGAAACCTCGATTTGGGCGGTGTCACCGTCGCGCTGGGCCAGGCGGGCGGACAGGACGATCTCTCCGTCGCGGCTGAACTTGGTGGCGTTGCTCAGCAGGTTCAGCAGCACCTGGTTCAGGCGCAGCTCGTCGCCGACCACCACCTCGGGCAGGTCCGGGGCCAGCTCCTGGCGCAGGGTCAGGTTGCGCGCGGCCATGGTCTCGGCCACCAGCTGGACCTGGCAGGACAGGGCGGATCGCAGATCGAAGGGGCGGCTCTCCAGCGTTAGCGCCCCGGCCTCGTTCTTGGAGAAATCCAGCAGGTCGTTGATCAGCCGCAGCAGGACGCCGCCCGCCGTGCTGATCCTGCTGACATGTTCGCGCTGGCGCGGCTCCAGCGGGGTGCGCTGGACCAGATGGCAGAACCCCAGGATCGCGTTGATGGGGGTGCGGATCTCGTGGCTCATATTGGCCAGGAACATGCTCTTGGTGCGGTTGGCCTCCTCGGCCTCGCGGGTGCGCTCCTCCAGGGCGGCGCTTTTCGCGACGATCTCGTCGCTCATCCGGCCGATGCGGTCAAAGGACTGCACCACCTTGTCGCTGACCCAGATCAAGACGATCGTCTGGAACGCCACGATGGCGCCGTGCAGCAGCACCCGCCCCAGATCGCCATCGGACGAAAAGACCGCACCGGGCAGCACATAGAACAGCACCAGATGATGCACGGTGATCGCCGCCGCGCTGATCATCAGCGCGGCCCGGTCGAACCAGGCCAGGCTCAGCGCCAGCACCGCATAGAAGTACATGTGCATGTCCATCTGCCAAGCATGCCCCTCAAAGACCAGCAGGAACAGCGCGGGCTCGGCCACCAGCACGACGGCGGCGATGTTGCGGGTGACCGGCGCGGTCCGTTTCCAGTGCCATGTCAGTTGATAGATCGCGGCCAGGACTGCCGCCGCCGTCATCGCGACCAGCGGCGACATGCTGCCCACCCACCGCGCCGCCAGCCCGATGACCGGCACATGCGCCCAAAGCAGCGTGACCAGCATCCGGCCATAGCGGGCGCGCAGCGCATTCAGTTCGACGTTCATGCCGCCCCCCCTCTGGCCGGGGCGGCACAGCCCAGGTTGCCCGGCGCGGCAAGGACGCCCCAGGCCCCCGCGTGGCGCATCCGGTCGGGGAAATCAGGCTGGTCGGACAGGGTCAGGACCGCGCCCGGCAGCCAGCCAAAGGCCATGACCCCGCCGCCCGCGCGATAGACCATGTCCATGACCACCGCGTCGGGCAGTCCGGGCCGCGTCAGGACCAGATACTGACCGGTGGCACCGCCGCGCATCAGCGCATGGCCCGACAGCGCCGCCAGCCCCACCAGCGCCAGCACCAAAGCCGGAAGAAAGGCCAGGACGCCATCGCGCGGGCGACCTTGCGCCGCCTTGTCCGTCATCGCCGTGATTCTGGGTGCCATCCTGCCCTGTCCCATCTGCAAGGCCCCAGATTAGCCACGCGGATGCCGCCCGTCCCGCGACCGGTCAAATGCAAGAATATCCAGTTTGATCTGTTTGGCGGTTGCGGGGACGTTCCGGGGGGTCAGAGCCCCAGACGGTCGCGCAGCCCGAACCAGGCCATGCCCGCCACCAGCAGCGGCTTGCGCAGGGCCGCGCCGCCCGGAAAGGGTCGCGTGGGGACGGCGGCCATCGCGTCGAACCGGTCGGCCTGGCCTGCCACGGCCTCGGCCATCAGCCGTCCCGCCAGGGTGGCCATCGCCACGCCGTGCCCGGAATAGCCGCTGGCCGACAGGCAATTCGGCGCCGGACGGGTGAAACAGGGCATGCGGTTCATGGTGATCGCCAGGGTCCCACCCCAGGCATGGGTCAGGGGCACGTCGCGCAGCTGCGGATAGACGGACAGCAGGTGCGGGCGCACCACCGCCGCGATGTCGCGCGGAAAGCGATAGGTCACCGTCTCTCCGCCGCCAAAGACCAGCCGCCGTTCATCGTCCAGCCGCCAATAGTTCACCACGAATTTCGTGTCCGCCGCCGCGATGCGGTCCGGCAGGATCTCGGGGTGGTCGTCCAGCGGCGGGGTCGTGACGATATAGTTGTTGATGGGCATCACCCGCGCGGCGACGCCCCGGTCCAGATCGCCCAGATAGCCGTTGCAGGCCAGAATGACGTGATCAGCCCGCAGAACGCCCTGATCGGTGCGGATGGTGCTGGGCGCGCCATGGGTCAGGCCGGTGACCTGGCTGCGTTCATGGATCACCGCGCCCGCATCGCGCGCCAGCCGCGCCATGCCAAGCGTGAGAGCCAGCGGATGCACATGCCCCGCCCCCCGGTCCAGATCGCCGCCGACATAGGCCGTGCTGCCAAGCGCCGCCGCCAGCGCGTCGCGGTCCAGGGACGCGACCTGCCCGTAGTCGTAATGGCGCGCCAGGTGGTCGGCCATGTGGCGGGCGTGGTCGACCTCGGCCGCCGTGCGGCAGGCATGGGCGATGCCGTCGCGGACCGGAACACCGGCCTCGGCGGCGATATCGCGGACGGCGGTCTTGGCCTCCTCGGCCAGATCCCACAGGCGGCGGGCCATGTCGCGGCCCAGCTTCGCCTCCAGCCAGTCGACCTCCTGGCGCTGGCCGGACCCGATCTGGCCGCCGTTGCGGCCCGATGCGCCGAAACCCACGCGCTGCGCCTCCAGCACCGTCACCGACAGGCCGCGCCGCGCCAGATGCAGCGCCGCCGACAGGCCGGTGTAGCCCGCGCCGATCACCGCCACATCCGCCCGCGCCTCGCCCTGCAGGGGCGGCAGGTCGGGCTGCGGCCCGCACTGGGCGGCATAGAGGCTGGGCGGATAGGCGCCGGGCCGGTCGTTCAGGTGCAGCAGGTTCATACGTTCAGCAGCAGATGTTCGCGTTCCCACGGGCTGATGACCTGCAGGAACTCTTTGTATTCGTTGCGCTTGACGGATTCATAGACGGCGGTGAACTCCTCTCCCAGAACGCCGCGCATGGCCTCATTGTCCATCATCAGGTCCAGCGCGTCGCCCAGGTTATAGGGCAGTTCGTCCCGCGACATATAGGCGTCGCCCAGACATTCGGCGCGCGGATTCTCTGCCTCCAAGAGGCCCAGATAGCCGCAGGCCAGCGACGCCGCGATGCCCAGATAAGGGTTGCAGTCCATCCCCGCCAGCCGGTTCTCCAGCCGCCGCGCCTCGGGTCCCGAGATCGGCACGCGCAGGCCGGTGGTGCGGTTGTCGCGCCCCCATTCCAGATTGATGGGCGCCGCGAAATCCGGGACATAGCGGCGATAGCTGTTCACATAGGGCGCCAGCAGGGCGATGGCCGCGGGCAGGTGCTTTTGCATCCCGGCGATGAAATGCAGGAAGGCCGGGGTCTCGCGCCCTTTGTCGTCGGAAAAGATGTTCTGGCCGGTCTCGATGTCGGTGATCGAGTGGTGGATGTGCATCGCGCTGCCCGGCTCGCCCTCGATGGGCTTGGCCATGAAGGTCGCGAAACAGTCGTGGCGCAGCGCGGCCTCGCGGATCAGCCGCTTAAAGTAGAAGATCTCGTCGGCCAGGGCCACGGGGTCGCCGTGGTTCAGGTTGATCTCGACCTGGCCCGCGCCGCCCTCCTGCAGGATGCCGTCGATCTCGAAGCCCTGCGCCTCGGCGAAATCATAGATGTCGTCGATGACCTTGCCGTACTCATCCACCGCCGACATGGAATAGGCCTGTTTCGCCGCGGCGCGCCGCCCCGTGCGGCCCATCGGCGGGATGATCGGCTGGTTCGGGTCGATGTTCCGGGCGACCAGAAAGAACTCCATCTCGGGGGCGACGACCGGGTTCCAGCCCTTGTCGCGATACAGCTGCACCACGCGTTTCAGCACGTTGCGCGGCGCGATGGGCATGGGGTTGCCCTGCTGATCGGTCGCGTCATGGATGACCTGGATGGTCCAGTCCGCCGTCCAGGGCGCGGCGGTGGCGGTGGAATAGTCCGGCACCATCACCATGTCGGGTTCGGTGAACGCCCCCGAAGGGTTGTCGGCCCATTCCCCGGTGATCGTCTGCAGAAAGATCGAATTTGGCAGATAGAACTGGTTCTGGCGCGCGAATTTCGACGCGGGCATCGCCTTGCCACGGGCCACGCCCGCGATGTCGGCGACGATGCATTCGACCTCATCCAGGCGGCGCCCGGCCATGAAGTCGCGTGCGGCCTGGGGCAGCTTTTCGGTCCAGTCGCTCATGCGGCACCTTTGTCCGGTCGCGCCAAGGCGCGGGGTTGCTTGAAGAAGGCCTCGATCCGCTCGGCCAGCAGGGATGCGCCATCGGCCTGCCCCATGCGGGCCGAGGCCGCCGCCAGCAGGTCGTCGGGCACGACCCCTTTGGCGCGGGTGTCCATCAGCCCCTGGATGAAGGCGTCGCCGAATTCCGGATGCGCCTGCACGGTAAACGCCCGGTCGCCATAGATCAGCGCGGCATTCTCGCAGAACGCGTTGCGGCCCGCGACCTGCGCACTGGGCGGCAGGGCCACGACCTGATCCTGGTGCCAGGCGTTCAGCGTGACGAGCTGGCCGCCGAAATCGTAATCCTGCGCGCCCACGGCCCATCCGCCGGGATGCTTGACCACGGTGCCGCCCAGGGCCTGGGCGATGATCTGGTGACCGAAACAGATGCCGACCATCGGCACGCCCGCGTCATGGGCGCGGCGGATGAAATCCTCCAGCGGCGGGATGAAGGCGTGATCCTCGTACGCGCCGTGGCGCGAACCGGTCAGCAGCCAGCCGTCGGCGTCGTGGATATCGTCGGGAAACGCCATCCCCTCGACATGCCAGGTGGTGAAGTCGAAGCCGCGCTCGTCCAGCAGGCGCATGAACATGTCGGGATAGTCGCCCAGATCACGCTTCAGCTGCGCCGGCGACTGGCCGCATTGAAGGATGCCGATCCGCATGAAAAACCTTGATGTTGCTTGTGACCAAAGCCTAGTCGCCCCGCAGGGGGGGCCGCAAGGGGGGCGTTTGCGGCTTTTGGCGGTCTGGCCGGACCGCCCCGCAGGCGTTAGGCTGCGCCCAAACGGAAAGGATGCCCCATGCCCCATCAGCGCCCCGAAATCGACCCCGAGGGCCTCGACGAATTCTCGGTCGTGTTCACCGACCGGTCCCTGAACCACATGTCCAAACGCTTTCAGCAGGTGATGCGCGACCTGTCGACGGGCCTGTGCGAGGTCTATGGCGCGGCGCAGGTGGTGATCGTGCCGGGCGGCGGCAGCTACGGCATGGAATCGGTCGCCCGCCAGTTCGGCCGCGACGCGCATGCGCTGATCGTGCGGAACGGCTGGTTCAGCTATCGCTGGAGCCAGATCTTCGACGCGGGCGCCTTTGCGCGCGAGGTGACGGTGGTCAAGGCCCGCCCCCAGGGCAACACACCCCAGCCCGCCTATGCGCCACCCCCTATCGACGAGGTCGTAGCCCGCATCCGCGAGACGCGCCCCGATGCGGTCTTCGCGCCGCATGTGGAGACTTCGGCCGGGCTGATCCTGCCCGACGACTATATCACCGCGCTGGCCGATGCCGCGCATGAGGTCGGCGCCCTGATGGTGCTGGACTGCATCGCGTCGGGCGCGATCTGGGTCGACATGCAGGCCACGGGCGTGGACGTGCTGATCTCGGCCCCGCAAAAGGGCTGGTCGGCATCGCCTGCCGCGGGTCTGGTGATGCTGTCTGACCGCGCCGCCGAACGGCTGGAGGCGACCGCCAGCGACAGCTTTGCGCTGGACCTGAAGAAATGGCGCGCGATCATGCAGGCCTATCTGGATGGCGGCCACGCCTATCACGCGACCATGCCGACCGACGCCCTGCTGGGCCTGCGCGACGCGATGGAGGAGACGCGCGCGATGGGTTTTGCCGCCGCCCGCGACGCGCAATGGCGGCTGGGCCGCGCGGTCCGGGACGATCTGGCCGCACGCGGCATCCGGTCGGTCGCCGCCGAGGGGTTCCAGGCGCCCGGCGTCGTGGTCAGCTATACCGACGACCCCGAGGTCAAGTCGGGCAAGGCGTTTGCCGCCCTCGGCACCCAGATCGCGGCGGGCGTGCCGCTGGCCATCGACGAGGGGGCCGATTTCTCGACCTTCCGCATCGGGCTGTTCGGGCTGGACAAGCTGCGCGATGTCGAGGGCACGATGGCACGGCTGTCGCCGGTGCTGGACCAGGTGCTGCGCTGACCCTTTGACGTGCACGTCATGGCGGGCTACTGCGCGGGACACGTCTTCCCGAACAGGACCATGCCATGACGCTGACGATCGATCTGGAAAGCCCGCTGGACGCGGATCTTGACCTGCTGTTCCAGCGCCACACCGCCGAGATGCATGCCGACACGCCCCCCGAATCGATCCACATGATGCCCAAGGAGGGGCTGGCCGACCCCGCCATCGCCTTTTTCGTCGTGCGCGATGCGGGCCGTCCCGTCGCCATGGGTGCGCTGAAGGACCTGGGCGAGGGGCATGCCGAGCTGAAATCCATGCATGTGCTGACCGAACAGCGCGGGCGGGGCGTGTCGCGGATGCTGCTGCGCCATCTGCTGGATCAGGCGCGGCTGGCGGGCCATCGGCGGCTGTCGCTGGAGACGGGCGTGCAGCCTGGTTTCATCGCCGCACGCGGTCTCTATGCGCGTGAGGGGTTCACTGAATGCCCGCCTTTCGGTCAGTATCGCGCCGACCCTAACTCGGTGTTCATGACTCTGATGCTATAGCGCCTCACAAGGCCGATTGACTGGTGTGCGATGCGCGCTAAGGCTGACGGTGACTGCGGTCGCGTGACGGTTATCGAGGTGTTGCATGGGTTACGAATGGGCGTTCATCGCCAACTGGTTGATCTTTGGCGGGCTGACGATGCTTTATGTCGACCCGTTCGACATGTTCAGCAGCGACGATGACGATGACCGCGCGGATGATGACGGCCGCGACCCCGGCATCACCCGCATCGGCACCGATGCCGACGAGGTCATCGAGGGGACCGAGCGTGACGACATCCTGTCCGGCATGGCGGGCAACGACCGGCTGATCGGCCTGGGGGGCGATGACGCGCTGGCCGGCAATACCGGCCGCGACACGCTGGAGGGCGGCGACGGCAATGACACGCTGGCGGGCGGCGGCGGCACCGATGTGCTGCTAGGCGGGGCGGGCGATGACATCATCAGTGTCGACCGCCTGGACCGCGAGGCCATCTGGACCCGCGGCGGCGCCGAGACGCTGTCGGGCGGCGAGGGCAACGATTTCCTGTTCTTCACCCCCGACGACATCGCTGATGGCGGCAGCGGGCAGGACAGCTTCAACCTGATCCTGACGCCCGAGGGTGGGCCCGCCACCATTTCGGATTTCGATCCGGCCGATGATCAGCTGACGCTTTATGCCGAATTCGACCCCGAGAACCCGCCGCTGATCACCGTGCGCTTTAACGAGGCCAGCCAGACCACCCAAGTTCTGCTGGGCGACCGCCAGACGCTGGTGTTGAACGGCAACTTCACCGCCGAACAGCTGGCCGTGCGCCTGCTGACGCAGGAACAGCTGCCGTTCTAGGCCGCAGGGCCCGATATTGCGCAGGGTCGGGTGACGCGCTATCAGGGGAATCACGGTCCCGTAGCTCAACTGGATAGAGCACCTGACTTCTAATCAGGATGTTGGGCGTTCGAGTCGTCCCGGGATCGCCATCCATCCACCGTCTATTCCGGGGGCAGCCCCATCCGGCGCAGCACCTGCTGGCGGATCTGGGCCGAGCGGCGGTCGGGAATACCCAACAGGCCCGCGACCAGCCGGATCAGGCTGTCCTCGTCCTGGCCGCGGCGGGTATCGGCATAGGCGACCGCCCACAGCCCGGCCAGCACGTCGCAGCGGTCCTCCAGCGCGATCCGGTCCTTGATCTGGCGGGTAAAGCGGACGGTGTCGCTGGCCTCGGCCTCCAGCACCTCGGCCTGCAGGCGGCGGGTGGCGGCCTGATCGGCGGACAGGCCGCGGCGCGACAGCACGCGTTCGATCCGCTTGCGTTCTTCATCGTCGTAATGATCGTCGGCGCGGGCCACGCGCACCAGCAGGGCGGCAATCGCCAGCTCGGCGTCGTCGCTGTCGATGGGCGTGGGGGTGTCGCCCATCAGGCGGGACAGAAGATCCATGAACATCCTGCCACCATGCCCGCCCCGCGCACAGGGGTCTAGCCGGGCCATCCCTCGACGATGATCACATCTGCGGCAGAGACCGGCTCGCGCAGCGCGCGGGCCGCCTGATACCCGGCGCTGTGATAGCAGTCCTGCGCGGCCTGCAGGGACGGAAATTCGATCACCACGCTGCGGGGGCGGGACTTCCCCTCGACCACCTGCTGCGCGCCGCCGCGCACCAGAAACCGGGCGCCATATTGCGCAAAGGGCGCGGCATTGGCGGCGCGATAGGCCTCGTAGGCGTCGGGATCGTCGATCGTCACATGGGCGATCCAATAGGCCTTGGTCATCAGTCCTCCGGGATGGCGATGCGCCCCTGCGCCACCGGGACCGCACGCCCCGACACGCAGACCTGCGCCAGACTGCCGCCCCGCACCGTGATGCGCAAGCCCAACCGCGCGGGGCGCCCCATCTCGATTCCCTGGCGCAGGGACAGGCGGGTCTCTCCCTCGGGCAGGACGCCTGCGGCCAGCAGGGGGGCGGCCAGCGTGGCAGTGGCGGACCCGGTGGCGGGGTCTTCTGGGACGCCATTGGCGGGGGCGAACATGCGCGCGCGGAACCCGGTGTCGGGGGGCAGGTCGGGGTCGGGCGCATAGCAATAGACCTTGCCGGGGCCTGCACTCAGCGCTTCGAAGGCGGCACCATGCGGACGGGCCTGCGCCAGCGCCGCAACATCGCGCAGCGGCACCATGACAAAGCCAGGCCCGGCCTGCGCCAGCATCGGGCGGTGGCGGTCAAAGCCCACCTGCGCCCCGTCCAGCCCCAGCCCGGCGGCCGCGATGGCACGGTCCACCGCCGCGCCGCATTCCGGCAGCACGGGAGCCGCGAATTCCGCAAGCCCGTCGCGGATGGTCACCGGGACCGGCCCGGCCTCCTCCTCCAGGACCAGATCGCCGTCACGGGGCGACAGGTGCAGCGCGCAGCCGATGGTCGGATGGCCCGCAAAGGGGATCTCTGCCAAGGGCAGGAAGATCCGCACCCGCGCGGCATGGGCCGGGTCGCGGGGTGCCATGACAAAGATGGTCTCGGACAGGTTGAACTGGCGCGCGATGGTCTGCATCTGCCGCCCGCTCAGCGCGTCCGCGCCCATCACCACCGCCAGCGGATTGCCGGAAAACGCCTGGTCGGTGAACACGTCATAGACATGGAATTCCAGCATCACGCCCCCGCATCAGTATTTCTGCGGGACATACAGCTCGCGCGGGACCACGTCACGTTCGTAATCGGGGTTGAACACGCGGTCGGGCAGGGTGATCTGTTCGTGATCGACCTCTCCGTAGGGGATCAGGCCCAGCAGGTGGTCGATGCAGTTCAGCCGCGCGCGCCGCTTGTCGTTGCCGGGCACGATGTACCAGGGCGCCTCGGGGATGTTGGTGCGCTCGAACATGTCCTCTTTGGCCTTGGTATAGGCCTCCCACCGGATGCGGGACTGAAGGTCCATGGGCGACAGCTTCCACTGTTTCAGCGGGTCGTGGATGCGCATCTGGAACCGCATCTGCTGCTCCTCATCGGTGATCGAGAACCAGTATTTCACCAGCCGGATGCCCGAGCGCACCAGCATCCGTTCGAATTCCGGCACATCCTGAAAGAATTGCTCGACCTGGTCCTCGGTCGCGAAGCCCATCACGCGTTCGACGCCGGCGCGGTTGTACCAGCTGCGGTCGAACAGCACGATCTCTCCGCCGGCGGGCAGGTGCGGGACGTAGCGCTGGAAATACCATTGCGTCTTTTCGCGATCCGACGGCGCGGGCAGGGCCACGACGCGGGCCACGCGGGGGTTCAGCCGCTGGGTGATGCGCTTGATCGCGCCGCCCTTGCCTGCCGAATCGCGGCCTTCGAACAGCACAACGACGCGTTCGTTGTTGTGGCTGACCCAGTCCTGCAGGCGGATCAGTTCGGATTGCAGGCGCAGCAGCTCGCGGAAATAGACCCCGCGGTCCAGCTGGTCGGGATGGTGGCTGCGATAGATGCGGCGAATCTCGGCCGAGAGGACGGCGTCCTCCAACTCCAGCTCGATCTCCTCGTCCAGGGTCTCCTGCAGCTCGGCTTCCAGCCAGTCCTTGTAGTCGTTCATCTGCGTCTCCGAATGGGCTTGCTGCGGTCTAGGGCGGGATTGTGACGGCCCGATGTCAGCGTGAGAATTGGCGCGCGCAATCGGGCGTCACGGCCAGCACCATGCCGCCGTTGCGCAGCCCGTCCACCGTGCCGCACCACGCGCCCTGCACCGTGAACAGGCTGCGCGTGCCCCGCGCCGGGCGATAGGCGATGCGCCGCCCCGTCAGGTCGAACAGGTTCAGCACGCCCGCTGCATTGGGCGCGTAATAGCCCACCACCGATCCGTCGGCGGTGAAGATCACCCGCCCCTCGTTCACGCGGTCGGTGGGGCGGTTGCCGGGGGTGGTCGCGGCATTGGCGGTGTTGCCGGCGGAATTCCACGCCGCATGGGGGGCGTTGCCCGGGCGGGCCGGGTTGTTGGCCGGATGCCCCGGCCCCAGGTCAAAGGGCAACTGCGTGCGGTCCAGCACCACCAGCGGCGCGTCAGCCAGGGCCGCAGGCGCGGCCAGCATCAGCAGGATCAGGGCAAGTCGGGTCATGGGGCGCATCCTTTGCCCGCCATCATGCCCGCAGGCCCGGCGGCACGCCAGTGCCCGCTGCACGGTTGCGCCGGGCCGTGGCGCGGCCTAAGCCCGGGGGTGCGGCAGATGCCGCCAGCCGCAAAGGGGCGATGCCATGGCCGATGATGATTATGTCTATGACGAGGCCAGCGGCGAATGGCGCCCCGCCGCCGACATCGCCGCTGAGGCCGCAGCCGCGGGCATCGTGCGCGACAGCGCGGGCACGGCCCTGGCCGATGGCGACCAGGTCGTCGTCATCAAGGACCTCAAGGTCAAGGGCAGCAGCAGCGTGATCAAGCAGGGCACCGTGATCCGGTCGATCCGCCTTACCGCCGACCCCGCCGAGGTCGATTGCCGCCATGACAGCATCCGCGGCCTGGTGTTGCGGACCGAGTTCCTGCGCAAGCGCTAGTCCAGCAGCGCCGCCGTCAGCCGGTCCCACTCCGTGCGATTGCCCGGCACCCCAAGCCGCAACCAGTGGTCGGAATAGGGAAACCGCCGCGTCCAGATGTGGGCGCGCGCCAGGCGGTCCTGTTCGGCCACAGCGTCCGGGGTGTCGTACAGGCGGAACAGATGCGTGCCGCCCAGGGGCCGCCACCCCGCCTGGGCGGCCAGGCGGTCCAGGTTCAGGCTGGCCTCGCTGTGATAGGTGACGGTCTGGTCGGCCCAAGACCGGTCGGCCATGGCGGCGGTCGCGATCTCCAGCGCGGGGCCGCCGACCGACCAGGGACCCGCCGCTTCGCGCAGCCGCGCCAGCAGGTCGGGCGCGGCCAGCACAAAGCCAAGGCGCAGGCCGGCCAGCCCCCAGAACTTGCCGAAACTGCGTAGCACGATGACATTGTCCGGCAGGTCCGGGGCCAGCGACAGGTCCGGGCGTGGGTCGGCAAAGCTCTCGTCCACGATCAGCCGGCCGACGCGTTGCGCCAGGGCGCGCAGCCGCGCGGGCGTCCATTCGCGCCCGTCGGGGTTGTTGGGGTTCACGACGACGGCCAGATCGGCCCCCTCCATCGCTGTCAGGTCGGGGGCGGGGGTGACCTGCCATCCGGCGGCGATCAGGCTGGCGGCATGTTCATTATAGCTGGGCGTGATCACCGCCGCGCGGCCGGCAGGCAGCAGGCGCGGCAGCAGCTGGATCGCGGCGGTGGCCCCCGCCACCGGCAGCACCCGGTCGGGCGCGCAGCCGAACCACGCCGCCGCCACCCGCACCAACGCATCTGACGCAGCCTGCGTCGGCAGGGCGCGCCATGCGGCCTCGGACAGCGGGGGCACGGGCCAGGGCTGGCGGTTGATGCCGGTGGACAGGTCGATCCAGTCGCCCGCGCCGAATCGGGCCTGCGCCGCGTCCAGATTGCCGCCGTGATCGCGTGCCATGCGTCCCCCCTCGATGATCCCGCCCCTGCTAGGCCAGCCGCGCCCCCCGCGCAATCGCCCGAAGGCTTTCGCGTGGCGGCACCGTGTGCGCGGTGCCAGACCGCTGGTCGTCAGTCCGAATGCGGACAACGACCGGACACTGCTGATCTTTGGCGATTCGTTCTTTCGGATGCTGCTGCCGGACCTGTCACGGTACTGGCGCCGGATCGTGTTCTGCCGCACGCAGTTCTTTCACGCCGAGATGGTCGCCGCGGTCGCGCCGGATGACATCCTGGTCGGGCTGGCCGAACGCTATTTCGCCAGCACCCGCCCCGATGCCGAGCGTCCGCATTTCCTGGCCTATCCGCTGATGCTGGGCCGGGCGATGGCGCCCGATCCTGACTTTCCCGCGCTGTGGGACCAACTCATCGACCGGCGGCGCTTGGCGATGGGCTGAAGGCGTTTCGCGCTTTACACGACCTGCAAGAACGACCACGATATGTGGTAAGCGGCGTGGCTGCCGACGCCCGGTGTTGTGTGGCCACCCCGTATCCCATGCCGGAGGCAGGCCATGACGCAGACCGATTCCTTCATCGCCAGCGACGACATCCACCCCATCGACATCGTCGAGGCCGTGGCCACCCATCATGACTGGGATTTCGACCGCCTGGCCGACGACCAGATCGCCATGGTGGTCGAGGGCCAGTGGCGCAGCTATTCGCTGACGCTGGCGTGGTCCGCGCGCGACGAGGTGCTGCGCCTGATCTGCACCTTTGATCTGGACCCGCCCGCCGCGCGCCTGCCCGCCCTGTATGAGGTGCTGAACTTGGCCAACGATCACGTCTGGGACGGCGGCTTTGCCTTCTGGGCACCGCAGCGGCTGATGGCCTGGCGATACGGGCTGGTCCTGGCGGGCGATGCGATCGCGCTGCCCGAACAGGTGGACCGGATGATCGGGGCGGCGCTGGCCGCCTGCGAACGCTTTTATCCCTCGTTCCAGCTGGCGGGATGGGGGGACACCACCCCCGCCGCCGCGCTGGAGATTGCGCTGGGCGAAACCTACGGACGGGCCTGACATGACGCAATTTCACGATATCAACCGGCGCGGCCTGGTCCTGGTGGGCTGTGGCCGCATGGGCGGCGCGATGCTGCAGGGCTGGCTGGCGCAGGGGCTGGAGCCCGGCGCGGTGACGGTGCTGGACCCGAACCTGGCGCCCGAATGGCAGGACCGGGGCCTGCGGGTGAATGCGGACCTGCCCGCCGATCCGGCGGTGGTGGTGCTGGCGGTCAAGCCGCAGATGATGGGCGACGCCTTGGCCGCGATGCCGGACCTGTCGGGCAGCCTGGTGATCTCGGTCGCGGCGGGCACGACCATCGCGACCTTCGAGGCGGCGTTTCCCGGCGCGCCCGTCATCCGCGTCATGCCGAACACGCCCGCAGCCATCGGGCAGGGCATCTCGGCGATGATCGGCAACGGTGCCGCCACGTCCGCGCATCTGGACCTGGCCGAGACGCTGATGCGCGCCGTGGGCCGCGTCGTCCGGCTGGAGCATGAGGATCAGATGGATGCCGTCACCGGCCTGTCGGGCAGCGGCCCGGCCTATGTGTTCCACCTGATCGAGGCGATGGCCGCCGCGGGCGAGGCGCAGGGCCTGTCGCCCCAGCTGTCGCTGGAGCTGGCCCGCGCCACCGTGGCCGGGGCGGGCGCACTGGCCGTCCATGCCGATGAGGACCCGGCCGTTCTGCGCCGCAACGTGACCTCGCCCAATGGGACCACGGCGGCGGGGCTGGCGGTGCTGATGGACGCCGATCACGGCCTGCCGCCGCTGATGGTGCGCACCGTCGCCGCCGCCACCGAACGCGGGCGTGAGTTGGGGCGCGCATGATCACCTTTGACGATTTCCTCAAGGTCGATATCCGCGTGGGCACGATCACCCGCGCCGAACCCTTCCCCGAGGCGCGCAAGCCCGCGATCAAGCTGTGGGTCGATCTGGGCGATCTGGGAGAGCGGCGGTCCTCGGCCCAGATCACCCGGCACTACGCCCCCGAGACGCTGGTGGGTACGCAGGTCCTGTGTGTGGTGAACTTTCCGCCGCGCCAGATCGGTCCGGTGATGTCCGAGGTGCTGGTCCTGGGCGTCCCTGACCCCGACGATCAGGTCGTGCTGATCCGCCCGGACCAGCCGGTCCCCAATGGCGGGAGGCTCTATTGAAGGTCCTGGTCACCCGGCCCTTGACCGACCGCGCCACGGCCGCCATCCGCGCGGCTTGCGACGCGACGTTTCGCGACACCAACACACCCCTGACCGCCGACCAGGCGGCCCAGGCCATGCGCGATCACGACGCGATCATCCCGACCCTGGGCGACGCCTTCACGGCGGAGGTGTTCCGCGGCGATCTGCGCTGTCGCCTGCTGGCCAATTTCGGCGCGGGCTTCAACCATATCGACGTGGCGGCGGCGCGGGCGGCTGGCGTGGCGGTCACCAACACGCCCGATGTCGTGACCGATGCCACGGCAGACATTGCGCTGACGCTGATGCTGATGACGCTGCGCCGCGCGTCCGAAGGCGAACGCATCCTGCGCGCGGGGGAATGGACCGGCTGGAACCCTACCCAGCTGCTGGGGGCAGAGATGACGGGCCGCACCGTCGGCATCGTCGGCATGGGCCGCATCGGCCAGGCCATCGCGCGGCGCTGTCACCACGGGTTCGGGATGGAGGTCGTGTTCTTCAACCGCTCGACCGTGACGGGGCTGGATCATCCGGCGCGCCAGATCGCGAGGCTGGGCGACATGCTGGCGGCCTGCGACGTGGCGGTGGTGGCGGTGCCGGGGGGTGCGGAGACGCGCGGCCTGATCGGGGCGGACGAACTGCGCGCCCTCGGGCCGCGGGGCGTGCTGGTCAATATCGCGCGCGGCGATGTGGTCGATGAGGAGGCGCTGATCGCGGCGCTGACTACGGGCACCATCGCCGGGGCCGGGCTGGACGTCTATGCCCGGGAGCCGCATGTGCCGCAGGCGCTGCTGGCGGCGCCGAACGCCACGCTGCTGCCGCATCTGGGCACCGCCACCGATGATACGCGCACCCGCATGGGCCTTCGCGCGCTGGCCAACCTGCAGGCCTTCATCGACGGCACCGACCTGCCGGATGCCGTGGGATAGGAACCCCAGGGCGCCCCGGACGTTGGCCTTCCATAGGAACTTCTGCAAAGGAGACGGACATGAACTGGGATATCATCCAAGGCAAGTGGAAGCAGCTCAAGGGCGCGACCAAGGTCAAATGGGGCGAGCTGACCGACGACGAGCTGGATCAGATCGACGGCAACAAGGACAAGCTGGCCGGCAAGCTGCAGGAAAAATACGGCTGGACCAAGGACGAGGCGGACAAGCAGATCGACGAATATTATCGCGACAAGTAAGGCCCGTTTTCTTGGCCTGCGGACAGGGCGCCCTATGCGGGTGCCCTTTTTGCTGCGCGGGCGCTTGAACGCCGCCGCCGGGCGGGGCACCACGGGGGCGCACCCCGTGCCGGAGCCCGTGCCATGTTCTATGCCTATGCCCTTCGCGATGGCCGTCTGGCCCTGCAAGAGGCCGATCACGACCTGTCGCAGGCGCTGTGGATCGACCTGATCCAGCCGGGCGACGCCGAGATGGCGCGCCTGCGGGATCTGGGCGTGCCCCTGCCGACCCTGGCCGAGATGGAGGAGATCGAGCTGTCGAACCGCCTCTATCGCGAGGATGGGCTGGATTATATGACCGCCGTCCTGCCCGGAGAGAACGGGGCTGGGTACCGCGTGTCGATGCCGGTCACCTCCATCCTGTCGGGCGCGCGGCTGGTCACGGTCCGGCACCATTCGCCGCGCCCCTTCCTGACCTTTCCGGCGCGGGCCGAGCGGTCGACCCTGGGCTGCACCAGCCCCGACCGCCTGTTCTCGGGGCTGATCGAGGAGATCATCGCCCGGCTGGCCGACATCCTGGAGGGGGTGGGCCGCACGCTGGACCAGACCACCGCCGACATCTTTCAGCGCAGGGCCGTGGGGGCGGCGTCCGACCGCCTGCAGGCCGCGCTGCAATCGGTGGGCCGCGAGGCCGAGACGATGGCCCGCGTCCGCCTGGCCCTGCTGACGGTCGAGCGGATCCTGGCGTTTCACACCGCCATTCTGGACGACCGCCCCGAGGCCGACCGCCTGCGCCCGGTGATCCGCGCCCAGATGCGCGACGTCCAGGCGCTGGAGGAGCATGGCGATTTCCTGGGCAGCCGCGTCAGCCTGGCGGTGGACACGACCCTGGGCATGATCAACCTGCAGCAGAACAACACCGTCCGCATCCTGTCGGTCATCGCCGCGCTGTTCCTGCCGCCTACGCTGATCGCCAGTGTCTACGGGATGAACTTCACCAACATGCCAGAGCTGGACGAGCCATGGGGCTATGCCTTTGCGCTGGTGCTGATGGGAGCCACGACGATGGGGACATGGCTGTTCCTGCGCTGGAAACGCTGGCTTTAAAGTCGGTCGATCAGGTCCAGCATCGCGGGGGGCATCTGTCCCTCGGACAGGGTGATGCTGTGCGGGCCGGTCGCATCGGTCACGGTGATCGCATAGCGCATGCGGTCCGCGCAGTCGGGGCAGGGGGTCGCCGCCATCCGCGCCAGCGCATCCGGTCCGAAGGCCGCACAGAGGTCGCGGGCTAGGGCCGCGGGCTGGGCGTCGGTGTCGATGCGGCGCGGGGGGGCGGCGATGATGCCCCCAAAGCCGCCATGGCTGCGGATCTCGATGATCATGGTGGCAGGATAGGCCTAGACCGCGATTCCCACAAGTTTCCACGCCCGGCGCAGCATCACCACCGGCATGCTGCCCGCCCCGGTCAGCGCCACGGCGCTGCGCAGGGTCTGATCGGCCCAATCGGCAAAGCTGGCCATCGGGTTGTTGATGTCCTGCAGGGTCCGATACCAGATGCGGCCCGGAACCTCCCACGCGGGGCCGCCCAGATAGCTGCAGAACAGGTAGAAAGCGTGGTTCGGGATGCCCGAATTGATATGCACGCCGCCATTGTCGTCGGTCGTGGTGTTGAACTGGTCCATGTGCCAGGGCTGCGGATCGGTGCCCAGCAGGTCGTCGGCATAGGCGGTGCCCGGCGCCTTCATGCTGCGCAGCGCGCGCCCGTTGATGCCCGGCCCCAGGATGCCGCGCCCGATCAGCCAGTCGGCCTGATGCGCGTCCTGGCCCAGCACCCGCTGTTCGGCCAGCGCGCCGAAGACATCGGCCACATGTTCGTTCAGCGCGCCGGACTGGTTCTCATAGATCAGGCCGCCGGAATGCTGGATGACGCCATGGGCCATTTCATGCGCGATGACCGACAGCTGCAGGAACGTCTGGAAAATCTTTCCGTCGCCCGTGCCATAGGCCATCTGCTGCCCGTCCCAGAAGGCGTTGTTATAGTTGCGGCGGTGCTGGACCGTCGCCACCAGCGGCATGCCGCGGCCGTCCAGCGAATTGCGGCCATATTCCTCGGCGAACATCGCAAAGACCTGACCCGCGCTGTCATAGGCCATGTCGGCATCGCGGATGCCCGATGGCGGGTCGCCCTCGGACCGGACCAGGCGGCCGGGCAGGGCGGCGCGGAATTCGCCGTCATGGATGCGGCGGTCGGGACAGCACAGATCGGGGTCGGGGGTGATTGCCTGCATCTCAGAGGCGGGGCTGGCATGGGCGGCACGCTCAAGGCGCAACTGCTCGTCATGGGCCAACAGGGTCCGCGCCATGCGCGCCGTCGCCGGATCGCCGCGCAGCGCCAGCACCCGCAGCATGTAGGGCGGCACGATGCAGGCGATGGGGTTGTGATGGGTGCAGCCGAAGGACAGGCACATGGAAGGCGACCTTTCCGCATTGGGATCGCCTTAGGGTAGCACGGAACGCCCGCCCGGCAAGGGGCAGACGTTCACGTTTCATTCACGTCAGTCCATCCGTTTGCCGGTGTCCTTGTGGAACAGGTGCAGCGCGTTCAGCCGATAGGACAGGCGCAGATCATCCGATAGCGGCGCGTCCGAGGGCAGGGTGATAGTGATGCGCGCATCGCCCGTGCGGCCATGGACCAGACGCTGCGCGCCCAGCTCCTCGACCGCCATGACGGTCATCTGGATCGGGCCGTCGGCGGTGACGGTCAGATCCTCGGGGCGGATGCCCACATGGCCCGCATGGGCGGTGCCCGGCAGGTGCGGGACGGCGCTCGCCTCGATCAGGTTCATGGCGGGGCTGCCGATGAAGCTGGCGACAAAGGCCGATGCGGGGCGGCGATAGACCTCCAGCGGCGTGCCGATCTGTTCGATCTGCCCGCCATTCAGCACCACCAGACGGTCCGCCAGGGTCATCGCCTCCAGCTGGTCGTGGGTAACATAGATCGAGGTCGTGCGCAGGCGTTTCTGCAGCTCCTTGATCTCCAGGCGCATGGCGACGCGCAGTTTTGCGTCCAAGTTCGACAGCGGCTCGTCGAAGAGGAACGCGGCCGGTTCGCGCACGATGGCACGGCCCATGGCGACGCGCTGACGCTGGCCGCCCGACAGGGCGCGCGGCTTGCGATCCAGGAACGGGCCGATCTGCAGGATGTCGGATGCGATGCCCACGCGACGCTCGATCTCGGCCTTGGGGGTGCCGCGGTTCTTGAGGCCATAGGCCAGGTTCTGGCGCACCGACATATGCGGGTACAGGGCATAGTTCTGGAACACCATCGCGATGTCACGGTCGGCGGGCTCGACCTCGTTGACGACGCGGTCGCCGATGCGGACCTCGCCCTCGCTGATGCTTTCCAGGCCCGCGACCATGCGCAGCAGGGTGGACTTGCCGCAGCCTGACGGCCCGACCAGGACCAGGAATTCGCCATCCGCGATGTCGATATTGACGCCGCCCACGGCGCGGGCTCCACCGGCATAGATCTTGCCGACATTGTTCAGGGTGATGGAAGCCATCTTATTTCTCCGTCTCGACAAGGCCCTTGACGAACAGGCGCTGCATGGCGACCACCACGATCACGGGGGGGATCATCGCCAGCATCGCGGTCGCCATGACCAGATGCCATTGCGGCAGACCGTCCACGGCATCCGCCATGCGCTTGATCCCCGCAACGATGGTGTAATAGTCCGAACTGGTCGTGATCAGCAGCGGCCAAAGGTACTGGTTCCAGCCATAGATGAACAGGATCACGAACAGGGCGGCGATGTTGGTGCGCGACAGGGGCAGCAGAATGTCGCGAAAGAACTTCATGGGTCCGGCGCCGTCGATGCGGGCGGCCTCGGTCAGCTCGTCCGGGATGGTCAGGAAGACCTGGCGGAACAGGAACGTGGCCGTGGCCGACGCGATCAGCGGGATGGACAGGCCGGCATAGCTGTTCAGCATGCCCAGATCGGCCACCACCTGGAAGGTGGGGACGATGCGCACCTCGACCGGCAGCATCAGCGTGATGAAGATGCACCAGAAGGCCAGCCCCCGGAACGGAAAGCGGAAATAGACCACCGCAAAGGCCGACAGGACCGAGATCACGATTTTCCCGATGGCGATCGACAGCGCCATGATCAGGCTGTTGAACATCATCACGCCCACCGGGGGGGTGCCGCTGGTGGAGACGCCCGCGCCCAGCATCTGGCTGTAGTTCTTGACCAGATCGGGGCCGGGCCACATCGGGATGGTGCCCGACATGAAGGCCGTCGGCCCGTGGGTCGAGGCCACGAAGGCCACCCAGACCGGCAGCGCCACGATGCAGACCCCCAGGATCAGCACCAGATGCGCGGCCATGTTCAGAAATGGACGGTTCTCGATCATCAGTATGCCACCTTCTTTTCCACATAGCGGAACTGGATCACCGTCAGCACCAGCACCAGTGCCATCAGCACCACGGATTGCGCGGCAGAGCTGCCCAGGTTCTGACCCACGAAGCCGTCGAAATAGACCTTGTAGACCATGATGTTGGTGGCCTGCGCGGGGCCGCCCTCGGTCGTGGCGTCGATGACGCCGAAGGTGTCGAACATGGCATAGACGATGTTGACGACCAGCAGGAAGAACGTGGTCGGCGACAGCAGCGGGAAAGTGATGTCGAAGAAGCGCCGCACCGGACCCGCCCCGTCGATAGCCGCAGCCTCTCGCAGGCTGGCCGGGATGGCCTGCAGGCCCGCCAGGAAGAACAGGAAGTTGTAGCTGATCTGTTTCCAGGCGCTGGCGATGACGACCAGGGTCATGGCGTCGCTCTTGCTCTGGATGTGGTTCCAGTCATAGCCCAGTCCCCCCAGCAGATATGGCATGATCCCGATGGTCGGGTTGAAGATGAACCACCACAGGATGCCCGCCACCGCAGGCGCCACCGCATAGGGCCAGACCAGCAGCGTCGTATAGACGCGGGTCGATCGGATCATCCGGTCCACCGCGATCGCCAGCAGCAGCGACAGCCCCATCGACAGCACCGTGACCGAAATGGCGAAGACCGCCGTCACCTGAAGGCTGTTCAGATATTCCGGGCTGTTCCACAGGCGCACGAAGTTCTCGAGGCCGACGAAGGTCGTGCGGGTGCCGAACGCGTCCTCGCGCAGGAAACTCTGCCGGATGGCCTGGGCCGCGGGCCACAGGAAGAACACGAAGGTAATGATCAGCTGGGGGGCCAGAAGCAGCCAGGGCAAAAGCTGGTTGCTGAAGATGGTGCGCTTCATCGGATACCGGATGCTTGGGGCAGGAATGGATCAGGGGGCCGCGACGGTCGCGGCCCCCTTTCGGCGCGGGTGCGACCTTATTGGTTCTGCGCCTGGAACTGTTCCAGCAGATCGTCGCCGCGGGCCACGACCGCATCCAGCGCGCCCTGCGCGTCCTTGGAGCCGGACAGCAGCTGCTCGAACTCTTCGTCGATGACGCCGCGGATCTGGACATAGCTGCCGAAACGCAGACCCTTGGAGTTCTCGGTCGGCTCGT
This sequence comes from Paracoccus sp. SCN 68-21, assembly GCF_001724535.1. Classification (NCBI taxonomy): domain Bacteria; kingdom Pseudomonadati; phylum Pseudomonadota; class Alphaproteobacteria; order Rhodobacterales; family Paracoccaceae; genus Paracoccus; species Paracoccus sp. SCN 68-21. The sequence goes on from NZ_MEES01000010.1 coordinate 29,741, forward strand.
TCAGGGTGATCTGGCGGATGCCGGTATCGGCGCCGGGGTTCTCGGCGTGGAACGACTCCATCGCGTCATAGGCGGCCTGGGTGATCGGCAGATAGCCGGTGAAGGACGCCCAATCGGCCTGAACCTCGGGTTGGGTCAGATAGTCAAAGAAGGCGGCGGCGGCCGCGTATTCCTCATCCGACTTGCCCGACAGCACCCACAGCGAGGCGCCGCCGATGATCGAGTTCTGCGGCGCGCCCTCGACATCGTCGTAATAGGGCAGCATGCCGAAGCCCAGCTCATAGGCGCTGGAGTTGGCGATGACACCCGCGCGGCTGGCCGAGCTGCCCATCATCATCGCGCATTCCTGCGAATAGAACATGGGGGCCGCGTTGTCGGCGCCCACCGGGCCGCCATATTTGAAGATGCCCTCGTCGGACCAGCGCTTGAGGTTCTCCCAATGCTTGACCTGGACGGGGCCGTTCAGCGACAGACGCGAATCCAGACCGCCGAAGCCGTTCTCCAGCGTGCCGATGGGCTGGTTGTGCCAGGCCGACAGGTTCTCGGTCTGGATCCAGCTGATCCACTGGGTGGTGAACCCGCAGGAGGCCGCGCCCGATTCCTTGATCTGGTTGCTGAACTGCTCCAGCTCGGCCCAGGTGGTGGGGGGCGTCTCGGGGTCCAGGCCTGCGGCTTCGAACACGGTCTTGTTGTAATACAGGATCGGGGTCGAGCTGTTGAAGGGCATGGACAGCATGTTGCCGTCGCCATCGGTGTAATAGCCCACGACCGACGGCAGGAAGGCGGCGGCGTCGAAATCCTGGCCGTGATCGGCCATCAGCTGGTGGACGGGCACGATCGCGCCGTCGGCGGCCATCATCGTGCCGGTGCCGACCTCAAAGACCTGGACGATGGCGGGCTGCTGATTCGCGCGGAAGGCGGCGATCGCGGCGGTCATCGTCTCGGGATAGGTGCCCTTGTAGGACGGGGTGACGCGGTATTCGTCCTGGCTGTCGTTGAAGCCCTGGGCGATCTCTTCCAGTTTGGCGCCAAGCTCTCCGCCCATGGCGTGCCACCAGTCGATGTTCGTTTCGGCCTGGGCTGCGCCAAGCGACGCCACCAGTGCCACCACGGATGCGGTGCTGTATCGGATCATGCTGTAGTCCCTCCCTTATGGAGCTGCGAAGATGTCCCCGCCTAACGGCGCTTCACGACAGGCTCGCAACGCTCATGTGACAGTCTTGTGACGTCTTGAGCGACCGGTCAACGATTTTCGTTCGGGTTCGGTTTTTTCCGCAGTTGCGCGAATGCGCCCTTGGCGGCCTCGATCAGGGGGGTGCCGACAAACGTGGCCACGGGGATCAGCATCAGCCCCAGAATCAGGCCGATCACCCCGTCGCAAAAGGCGGTGACGACCCATGCGGCGACGCCCGGCGCGGCGGGCAGGGCTGCGGCGGCACCCTGCGCCCAGTGGTGGATCATGTCATAGGGCGCGTGCCAGCCCAGCTGGTGCAGGCCATGCACGATGATCTGGCCGCCGACCCAGATCATCGCCGCCGTGCCCACCACCGTCAGCGTCGTCATCAGCCCCGGCATGACCCGCACGATGCCGCGCCCCAGGGCCGCGACCGGCCCGCGGCGCCGCTGCGCCAGGTGCAGGCCCGCGTCATCCGCCTTGACCACCAGCGCCACGAATCCATAGACCGCGACCGTAATCGCCACCGCCACCAGCGCCAGGATGACGCCCTTCATCAACAGGCTGTCCTGGGTCGGGATGGTGGACAGGGCGATGGTCATGATCTCGGCCGACAGGATGAAGTCGGTCTTGATCGCGCCCGCGACGCGCGCCTCCTCCAGGGCGGGGCCGTCGCCGGTGGGGTGGATGTGCTGGGCGCTGTCATGGGTGTCGGTGCGGTGGAACAGATGCGCGACCTTGTGCGCGCCCTCATAGCACAGATAGGCGCCGCCCAGCATCAGCAGCGGCGGGATCGCCCAGGGTGCCAGCGCCGACAGCGCCAGGGCCACGGGCAGCAGGATCACCAGCTTGTTGAACAGCGACCCGCGCGCGATCTTCCAGACGATCGGCAATTCGCGGCTGGCGTCGAATCCCTGGACGTATTTCGGCGTCACCGCCGCATCGTCGATGACCGCGCCCGCGGCCTTGGCCCCGGCCTTGGCGGCCTGCCCCGCGACGTCGTCGATCGAGGCGGCGGCCACCTTGGAAATGGCCGCGATATCGTCCAGCAGCGCGATCAGCCCGCTCATGTGATGTCCCTTCGAGGTGCCGTGATGCGACGGCATGTCGCAGATATCAGCACCGCGCAACGCGCCCGGCGCAAGGGGGTTCACGCGGGCCCGGCAGCGGACGGAAAAAAGCCCGCGCAGCGGGGACTGCGCGGGCGGCACCCGGCGCGTCGGGGGACGCGCGGGATGGGATGGGCGGGCTTACGCGGCCGGCAGCAGCACGGTGTCGATCACGTGGATCACGCCGTTCGACTGGTCCACGTCGGGGATCAGCACGGTGGCGACGTTGCCGTTCTCATCGGTGATCTGCAGCGCGTTGTCGGTGTCGCGGATCGAGGCGGTCAGCGTGCAGCCGCCCACGGTCTCCAGCGCGGCCGAACCGCCGCCCTGCATCACCATGTTGCCGACGGCGGTCGAGAACGCCTCGGTCGGCACGACGTGGCAGGTCAGCACGGTCTGCAGCGTCTCCAGGCTGCCCGGCTCCAGCAGGCCCTCGACGGTGCCGTCGGGCAGCGCGTCAAAGGCGGCGTTGGTGGGTGCGAAGACGGTGAAGGGACCGGGGCCCGACAGCGTCTCGGCCAGGCCCGCGGCCTGCACGGCGGCGACCAGCGTGGTGTGATCGGCCGAGTTCACGGCATTCTCGACGATGTTGCGGGTGGGCAGCATCTCGGCGCCGCCGACCATGGTGTTCTGGGCGAATGCGGGTGCGCCAAGCGCGATGGTGGCAGCGATGATCGAAGCGCCGACTTTGGTAAAGCGGGTGGTCATGGACTTCCTCCGGTTTTGGTTCTGGGCGGCATTTCTGCGCCCGACAGTTCCAAACACGAAAGGGGGCCGGGTTAGTTGCGCCCCGGCCCGGTCAATCCGCGATCACAACGACGTGAGGGGCGCGATGGCCACCACCGGCCCGGTCGCCTGACCCGTGGGCGACCCGCCCTGCGGCTCGTCCGACAGGGCGATCTGGATCTGGGGCGAGGGTTCCATCCCCTCGGGCAGGGTCATGCGCATGTCGCCCGACCGCGGCAGCACGCCCAGGGACACCGGCGCCGACCCGTCGGGTTCGACCCACCAGATCTCCCAATCGCGGCCTTCGGGGGCGGGGCCGCTTTCCATGGCAAAGATCATCTGGCGGCCATCGACGCGGGCGGCCACGCGCAGGGCCTGGTCCTGGGCGGTCAGCTGGGCCTGGAAGCCGGGCTGAGCGGGGGCGGTCTGCTGTCCGGGCAGCCACAGGACGGCGACCATCGCGCCCACCGCGATCAGGCCGGCCAACGCCCCCATCGGGCCGCGCCACCAGGCCCGGCGGGCATTGGGGTCGTTGGCCAGAGGCGCGCTGGCATGGCCCAGCCTTTCGCGGATGGCGTTGCGGGCGCGGGCGGGGGCCATGACCGGGGTCAGCCCCTCGGCCATGCCGGCCAGGCGTTCCTGCCAGTCGCGGACCGCGCAGGCGAAGGCGTCGTCCGAGGCCATGCGGGCCTGGGCCGCCTGCAATTCGGCACCCTCCAGCAGGCCAAGCGCCATTTCGGCCGCCAGCGCCTGATCTTCCTGCGGCGGGGTCAGCGGGGCGTCGTCGGTCATTGGCTCACGCAATCCTTCAGGCGCAGCAGGCTGCGGCGCAGCCAGCTGCGCACCGTGTTGATGGGCAGCCCCTCGCGGGCGGCCAGGTCGGCATAGGTCACGCCCTCCAGATAGACGGCGCGCACGGCCCCGGCCTGGGCCTCGGCCAGCCGCGACAGGCATTCGTCCAGCATCCGGCGTTCCTGGGCCATGATGGTGGCCGATTCCGGGCTGGGCGCGGTGCAGGCGACCATGGCGGCGGCATCCTCGGGGGCGGTGACGGGGCGCGACCCGCGGGCGCGCAGTTTGTCGATGGAGCGGTTGCGCGCGATGGTGATCAGCCAGGTCATCGGCGACAGCCCGTTCGAGGCATAGCGCGCGGCGCTTTGCCACACGCGGATATACACCTCCTGCAGGGTTTCCTCGGCCTCGGGGCGGTCGCGCAGGACGGAAAGGCAGACCGCGTGCAGCTTTGCCGAGGTGGCTTCATAGAGGGCCTCGAACGCGTCCCGGTCGCCCAGGGCCGTGCGAGAGATCAGCGTTTCCAGTTCGGATCGGCGTGCGTCTGACAAAACCGGGATATCCTTCCAAAGGTCGCGCCACCTTATGAAGCGCACCCCGGCGCGTCAACGCGCCCCCCGGCGCGGCAGGCAAGGACCCGCCACGCGGCGCGCCTTGCACCCGTGGCGCGAATGCGCGATCAATGCGCCGATGTGATGGAAAGGGCTAGGGCCGATGCTGGACATGAACGCGAAACCCACCGAAGAGATCGACCTGCGCGAGGTGTTCGGTCTGGACAGCGACATGAAGGTCAAGGGGTTCGCCGAGCGGACCGAGCGCGTCCCCGAGATCGACAGCACCTACAAGTTTGACCCCGACACCACGATGGCGATCCTGGCGGGCTTTGCCTATAACCGGCGCGTGATGGTCCAGGGCTATCACGGCACGGGCAAGTCCACGCATATCGAACAGATCGCGGCGCGCCTGAACTGGCCCTGCGTGCGGGTGAACCTGGACAGCCATGTCAGCCGGATCGACCTGATCGGCAAGGACGCGATCAAGCTGGTCGATGGCAAGCAGGTCACCGTGTTCCACGAGGGCATCCTGCCCTGGGCGTTGCGCAACCCGACCGCGATCGTGTTCGACGAATACGATGCGGGCCGCGCCGACGTGATGTTCGTGATTCAGCGCGTGCTGGAGGCCGACGGCAAGCTGACGCTGCTGGACCAGAACGAGGTCATCACGCCGAACCCCTATTTCCGCCTGTTCGCCACCGCCAACACGGTGGGTCTGGGCGACACGACGGGCCTTTATCACGGCACCCAGCAGATCAACCAGGGCCAGATGGACCGCTGGTCGCTGGTCGCCACGCTGAACTATCTGCGCCACGATGCCGAGGCCGCGATCGTGCTGGCCAAGGTGCCGCAGTTCAACACCGAGAAGGGCCGCAAGACCATCGGCCAGATGGTGACGCTGGCCGATCTGACGCGCACCGCCTTCATGCAGGGCGACCTGTCCACGGTGATGTCGCCGCGCACGGTGATCTCGTGGGCGCAGAACGCGCGCATCTTTGACAATGTGGGCTATGCGTTCCGCCTGACCTTCCTGAACAAGTGCGACGAGCTGGAGCGCCAGACCGTGGCCGAGTTCTATCAGCGCCTGTTCGACGAGGAACTGCCCGAAAGCGCAGCCGCCAAGGCGGGCTGAGCGCGCGGCGGCCTGCGCGCCGCCGCATCCTGCCCATGGGGACCATCCGCCGATGAAAAAGACCGACAACCCCGCCGATCCGTTCAAGAAGGCCCTGTCCGAGGCGACGCGGGCCCTGGCGGGCGACCGCGAGCTGAACGTGACCTACAGCGCCGACCCGGCCGGGGTGGCGGGCGACACGATGCGCCTGCCGCAGGTCAGCCGCCGCATGGGCCGCGACGAGGTTCTGCTGGCGCGGGGCACGGCAGATGCGCTGGCGATGCGCCTGCGGCACCACGATGCGGGCCTGCATGCGCGCTATGCCCCGGCGGGCCCGATGGCCCGCGAGCTGTACGAGGCGATGGAGACCGCCCGCTGCGAGGCGCTGGGCGCGCGCGACATGCCGGGCGCGCTGTCCAACATCGACGCCAAGATCGGCGCGGAGGCCGAGAAAAAGGGCTATGCCCAGATCAAGGCGCCTGCGGATGCGCCCTTGTCGGTCGCGGCCGGGTACATCCTGCGCCAGGCCGCCACAGGGCGCGCGCTGCCCGCCGGGGCGCAGCACGTGGCCGATCTGTGGCGGCCTTTCGTCGAAAGCCAGGCGGCGGGTTCGCTGGCCGATGTGAATGACGCGCTGGCCGATCAGGCGGCGTTTTCGCGCCTGTCGCGGCGGATCATCACCGATCTGGGCTATGGCGACCAGCTGGGCGAGGACCCCGACCAGCCCGAGGATGACGACGCCGAGGACGATGCCGAGCAGGACGAGGAATCGGGCGACAGCCAGTCCCAGGACGAGGATGACAGCGAGGACAGCGACGCCAGCGCCGAACGCAGCCAGGAGCAGACCCAGGACGAGCGTCAGGCCCAGGTCAGCATGGACGACAGCTCGGACGAGGAGATGGCCGATGAGGCGGACATGCCCGATCAGGACAGCCCGCCCGACATGCCGCCCCCGGTCAGCGATGCCAGTGCCGATTACCGCGTCTTTGCCCAGACCTGGGACGAGGAGATCCGCGCCGAGGAGCTGGCCGACCCCGCCGAGCTGGAGCGTCTGCGCGCCTATCTGGACAAGCAGCTGGACCCCCTGCGCGGCGCGGTCAGCCGCCTGGCCAACAAGCTGCAGCGCCGCCTGCAGGCCCAGCAGAACCGCAGCTGGGAGTTCGACAAGGAGGAGGGCGTTCTGGACGCAGGCCGCTTGGCGCGCGTGGTGGCGAACCCGACCATGCCGCTGTCCTTCAAGATCGAGAAGGATACCGAGTTCCGCGACACGGTCGTCACGCTGTTGATCGACAATTCGGGGTCGATGCGGGGCCGTCCGATCAGCATCGCGGCCATCTGCGCCGACGTGCTGGCGCGCACGCTGGAACGCTGCAACGTCAAGGTCGAGATCCTGGGCTTCACCACCCGCGCCTGGAAGGGCGGGCAGGCGCGCGAGGCCTGGCTGGCCGCGGGCCGTCCCGCGCAGCCCGGCCGCCTGAACGACCTGCGCCACATCATCTACAAATCGGCCGACGCGCCTTGGCGTCGCGTGCGCCCGAATCTGGGCCTGATGATGAAGGAGGGCCTGCTGAAGGAGAACATCGACGGCGAGGCGCTGGAATGGGCGCACAGGCGTCTGGTCAAGCGGGCCGAGGCGCGCAAGATCCTGATGGTGATTTCCGACGGCGCCCCGGTCGATGACAGCACGCTGTCGGTGAACCCCGCGAATTTCCTGGAACGCCACCTGCGCGACGTGATCGCCATGGTCGAGAAACGCCGCGCGATCGAGCTGCTGGCCATCGGCATCGGCCATGACGTGACCCGCTATTATCAGCGGGCCGTTACGATCACGGACGCCGAACAGCTGGCAGGCGCCATCACCGAACAGCTGGCCGCGCTGTTCGACAGCGATCCGCGCAAGCGGGCGCGCGTGCTGGGCATGGCCGCGATCCGTCGCGGTTGAGCCCCGCCTGCGGGGAACTGCCGCGCGCCACTGACGTTGGCATGGGAATCCAACAGCAAGGTGATCCCATGTCCTACAACCACAACGACCCGGAAAAAGCCGCCAGAAAGCATAAACCGGCCATCATCGCGATCATCGTGGCGCTGGCCGTGGCGGTTCTGGCGTTCCTGGTCTTTGCCCCCGGCGCGGATGAGCAGAATGACGGCATCGCCACCACGCCCCCGCCCACAGGCACGCCGATGTCGGATGCCGAGGGCCTGGGCGGCGCGGCCGATCCTGTGGCGCCCGGCGCCGACACGCCCGCCGATGCCGCGACCGGCCCGGTCGGCACCGCCGATCAGCCCGCCGGCGCAGAGACCGCACCCGCGAACTGACGCTGACCCCCGCCGGTCCCGACACCATCGGGGCCGGCATCGTCCATCTGACGCAACCGTGACCGCCCTGACCTCATGACATTGCCTCACGGTTTTGAGATAACCGCCCCAGAATGGCGCAACAAGCGTCGCGGGCGGTATCTTCTGACAGAAGGACGGGGCAGGTATGGGATTTCTGACAAAGCTGGTCTTGGGGCTGGCGGTGGTGACCATCGCGGTCTCCTGCGGGCGGACCCCGCCACGCGGCCAGGGGCCTTCGGGTTACGGTTATCAGGTGGCGCCGGGGCCGGGGGCCAATCCGCAGCTGGGCGATCGGGCCCCGCATGCGTGGCGCAACGGCGCGCCCTATGGGCATGCGGTGCATGGCATCGATATTTCGCGCTGGCAGGGGGATATCGACTGGAACCGCGTCCGGGGGGCGGGCATCAGCTTTGCCTTCATCAAGGCGACCGAGGGGGGCGACCATTCGGACCCCAACTTCCGCCGCTATTGGGCGCAGGCCGCGCAGGCGCGCATTCCGCGCGGGGCCTATCATTTCTATTACTTCTGCCGCACCGGGGCCGAGCAGGCCTATTGGTTCATCCAGAACGTCCCGCGCGAGGCGGGGTCTCTGCCGCCGGTCCTGGACATGGAATGGACCAATTCGCGCAACTGCCCCCGCCGCCCCCCGGCCGCCGAGGTCCTGCGCGAGGCCGAGGTCTTCATGCAGATCGTCGGTCGCCACTACGGCCAGCGCCCGATCATCTATACCACGGTCGATTTCTACCGTGAGAACCAGATGGGCCGCATGAATGCCGAATTCTGGCTGCGTTCGGTCGCGGATCATCCCAGTGTGACCTATCCGGGGCAGCGCTGGACCTTCTGGCAATATACCGGCACGGGCATCGTTCCGGGCATCCAGGGCGATACCGACATCAACGCCTTTGCAGGCTCTGCGGCGGATTGGGGACGATGGTTGCAACGACGACTGGTGCGGTAGCCCCGCATCGCTGGCTGAAGGTCGAGTTCGCGGCGCTCTATATCGGGGCGCCGCTGGCCATTGCGCTGTTCCTGCCGGGGGACGCGCTGTTCACGGCGCTGGCGGTGTTCAGCCTGGCGGGCATGGCACTGCTGTGGCTGACCGGCGGGTTCTGCTGGCGCGTGCTTGTGCGCGGCTGGCGGCGGATGCCTTGGCGCGAGGTGGCGGGCATCGCGCTGGCCACCGCGCTGGCCAGCTGGGTCATCCTGACCCTGACCCGCCCCGAGGCGCTGTTCGGGATCATCCGCAACCGCCCGGAATTCCTGCTGGTCATCTGGACCTTCTACCCGATCCTGTCGGCCCTGCCGCAAGAGCTGATCTTTCGCCCGCTGTTCTTTCACCGCTATGGCGCGATCCTGCCGCAGGGGCGCGCGGCCATTGCGCTGAACGCGGCGATCTTTTCCTTTGCGCACCTGATGTTCTGGTCATGGATTGTGGCGATCATGACGTTCATCGGCGGCTGGATTTTTGCCCGCGCCTATCTGCGCCACGGCTTTCCGGCGGCCTTCGTGCTGCATGCGGTGGCGGGCAACATCCTGTTCGCGATGGGGATGGGCCTCTACTTCTATACCGGCAACGTGGTCCGGCCGTTCTAGCGGTTGACTTCCCCGCCGTCCCGCGCTTTGTGCGGGGGCTGAAAACTTGGGGAAAACGCACATGCACGCCTATCGCAGCCATACCTGCGGCGACCTGAAGGCCGCCGATGCCGGGACCACCGTCCGCCTGTCGGGCTGGGTCCACCGGGTCCGCGACCACGGGGGCGTGCTGTTCGTCGACCTGCGCGACCATTACGGCATGACGCAGGTGCTGGCCGACAGCGACAGCCCCGCCTTTGCCGCGATGGAGCGTCTGCGCGCCGAGACCGTCATCCGCATCGACGGCCGCGTCAAGCTGCGCGACGCATCGCTGGTCAACCCCAAGCTGCCCACCGGCGAGATCGAGGTCTATGCGACCGAGGTCGAGGTGCTGGGCCCCGCGGACGAGCTGCCGCTGCCGGTCTTCGGCGATCAGGACTACCCCGAGGAAACGCGCCTGGCCTATCGCTTTCTGGACCTGCGCCGGGACAGCCTGCACAACAATATCATGCTGCGGTCCAAGGTCGTGCGGTCGATCCGCAACCGCATGTGGGACCAGAACTTCACCGAATTCCAGACCCCGATCATCACGGCCAGCAGCCCCGAGGGCGCGCGCGACTTTCTGGTGCCGTCGCGTCTGCATCCGGGCAAGTTCTATGCCCTGCCGCAGGCCCCCCAGCAGTTCAAGCAGCTGATCATGGTCGCGGGCTTCGACAAGTATTTCCAGATCGCGCCCTGCTTCCGCGACGAGGACCCGCGCGCCGACCGCTCGCCCACCGATTTCTACCAGCTGGACCTGGAGATGTCGTTCGTCGAGCAGGAGGACGTGTTCGCCACGATCCAGCCCGTCATCCAGGGCCTGTTCGAGGAGTTCGGCGGCGGTCGCCCGGTCGATACCGACTGGCCGCGCATCCCCTATGCCGACAGCCTGCTGAAATACGGCACCGACAAGCCCGACCTGCGCAACCCCATCGAGATGCAGATCGTCAGCGAGCATTTCCGTGGCTCGGGCTTTGGCATCTTTGCCAAGCTGCTGGAGCAGGAAGGGACGCAGGTCCGTGCCATTCCCGCGCCCACCGGTGGCAGCCGCAAGTTCGCCGACCGCATGAACGCCTTTGCCCAACAGCAGGGCCTGCCCGGCATGGGCTATATCATCTGGCGCAAGGCCGAGGACGGGTCGACCGAGGCCGCCGGTCCCATCGCCAAGGCGCTTGGCGTCGAGAAGACCGAGGCGATCCGCACGCAGCTGGGCTTGGCCGAGGGCGATGCGGCCTTCTTCCTGGGCGGCCGTCCCGACCAGTTCGAGGCCGTCGCGGGCCGCGCCCGCACCGAGATCGGCCGAGAGCTGGGCCTGATCGACGAAAACCAGTTCAAGTTCGCCTGGATCGTCGATTTCCCGATGTACGAGAAGACCGCCGAGGGCAAGATCGACTTCAGCCACAACCCCTTCTCCATGCCGCAGGGCGGGATGGAGGCGCTGAATGGCGATCCGCTGGAGGTTCTGGGATACCAGTATGACCTGGCCTGCAACGGCTATGAGCTGATCAGCGGCGCGATCCGCAACCACAAGCCCGAGATCATGTTCAAGGCCTTCGAGCTGGCCGGCTATCCCGCCTCCGAGGTCGAAAAGCGGTTCGGCGGCATGGTCAAGGCGTTCCGCTATGGCGCGCCGCCGCACGGGGGCTGTGCTGCGGGCATCGACCGCATCGTCATGCTGCTGGCGGATGAGCAGAACATCCGCGAGGTCATCATGTTCCCGATGAACCAGCGCGCGGAGGATCTGATGATGGGCGCGCCCTCCGAGCCCACCAACGAACAGATGCGCGACCTGCGCCTGCGGACGTTGCCGAAAGAGTGACCTGACATCGGGGCGGGGGGCATGGCATGATGCTGCACAGCAGCAACCGCCAAGGCCCGCCGCACCATGATCCCCTATGACCAGCTTGCCGCGATCCGCCTGGGCTATGGCCTGTCTCCGCGCCTGACGCCGCCCGCCGATCCGTCCGGCGTCGCGGCCTCGGTGATCGGCGCCACCCAGCCCGATCCGCAGCCCGTGACCCTGGACCAGGTGCGCGACTGGCAGCAGCAGGGCCAGGTGCTAGGCGCCGAGGAAAAGCAGGGCGGCGGCGACGAGGCCCGCCAGGCGCTGCGCGATCACCGCCAGACCCTGCGCGCCGTCTATGCCGAGGCCGTGGTGACGCGCTTTGCCCGCGCCGTGGACGATCCTTCCGGCTTCGGAGAGCGTCTGACCTGGTTCTGGGCCGACCATTTCACGGTGACGGGCGGGACGATCTATCTGGACCTGCTGGCCGCCTCGCTGGTGCAGGAGGCGATCCGCCCGCATCTGGCCGGGCGCTTTGCCGACATGATGGTCGCCGCCGAAACTCATCCCGCCATGCTGCGCTATCTGGATCAGGCCCGGTCGCTGGGCCCCAATTCCATTGAGGCCCGCAAGAACCCCGACAAGCCCGCGGGCGCCAATGAGAACATGGCGCGCGAGATGATCGAGCTGCACAGCCTGGGCGTTGGCGGCGCCTATGAACAGGGCGACGTCGAGCAGCTGGCCCTGCTGCTGACCGGCCTGACCTACAACCCGCGCCAGCCCGGCGTCTTTCGCCCCGCCCGCGCCGAGCCGGGCGCCGAGACCGTGCTGGGCGACAGCTATGGCGGCGGCAAGGCCAGCATCGATGACATCCGCGCGGTGATCGAGGCGCTGGCGACCCATCCCGACACGGCCCGCCATCTGGCGCGCAAGCTGGCCGTGCATTTCGTGGCCGACGATCCGCCCCCCGCCCTGATCGAGCGTCTTTCGGGGGTGTACCGCGACACTGGCGGCGATCTGGGCGCGATGAACCTGGCCCTAGCCAAGGCGCCGGAGCTTCGCGACAGCTTTCGCACCAAGATGCGCCAGCCCTTTGAATTCCTGGTGGCCAGCCTGCGCGCCCTGGGGCTGGACGGCGCGGGCGTGCGGGCCCTGTCCGGGCGCGACCGTCAGGCCCTGCTGATGCAGCCGTTGGCGGTGATGGGACAGCCTTGGGCCGCCCCGCCCGGCCCCGACGGCTGGCCCGAACCCGCCGCCGCCTGGGCCAGTCCGCAGGGCCTGGCAATGCGGATCACCTGGGCGATGACCCATCCCGCCACGCTGTCCCGGCCGCTGCCCGATGCGCGGGCCTTTCTGCGCACGACCCTGGGCGACACCGCATCCGAGGCGCTGGCCTGGGCCGTGCCGCGCGCCGAAAGCCAAGCCGAGGGGGTCGCGCTGGTGCTGGCCTCGTCCGATTTCAACCGGAGGTGATGCGATGCTGTCCCGGCGCCTGTTCCTGAAATCCGCGGCCCTGATCGGCTGTTCGGCGGCGGCCCATCCGCTGCTTTCCTCGGCCACCTTCGCGGCCGCGCCCGGAGAGAATCGCCTGGTGGTGATCATCCTGCGCGGCGGCATGGACGGCATCGACGCCTTCCAGCCCTATGGCGACCGCAATCTGGCCGGGCTGCGGCAGACGCTGTCGCTGGGCCCCGATCATGGGGCGACCGATCTGGACGGCTACTTCGCGCTGCATCCGGGCCTGTCGGGGCTGCTGCCGCTGTGGCAGGCGGGGCAACTGGCCTTTGCGCCCGCAGTCTCTACCCCCTATCGGGACAAGCGCAGCCATTTCGACGGCCAGACCATGCTGGAGGCCGGGACGGGCACCGACCTGGATCTGGACGCCCAACAGGACGGCTGGCTGAACCGGCTGCTGCAGGCGATGCCGGGGCAGGCCTCCGAGACCGCCTATTCCGTGGGCGTGTCGCAGATGCGCATCCTGCAGGGGCCCGCCCCTTCGCGCAGCTGGACGCCCAAGGCCACGATGCAGCTCAGCCCGCAGGCGCAGCTGCTGTTGGAGCGGATCTATCACGACGACCCGCTGTTTCGCGATGCCACCGCGCAGGCGATGGAGATCGTCGCGGGGCTGCCCGCCGATATCGCCTCGGGCAAACCCGGAGAGGACCACCTTGAGATGGCCCGTTTTGCCGCGGACCGGCTGACCGGACCCACCCGGATCGCGTCCTTTTCGGTGGCCGGGTGGGACACCCATGCGGGGCAGGCGGGGACAATGCCGCGCGCGCTGTCGCGGCTGGCGGACACGATCCTGACCCTGCAGGCGGGCCTGGGCGATCTGTGGGACCGCACCACGGTGATGGCCATGACCGAATTCGGCCGCACCGCGCAGGAGAATGGCTCGGGCGGGACCGATCATGGCACCGGGGGCGCGATGCTGGTGACCGGGGGCGCGGTTCGGGGCGGGCGCGCCTTGGGCGAGTGGCCGGGCCTGGCCGAGGGCGATCTGTATGACGGGCGCGATCTGATGCCGCTGCGCGACATCCGCGCCTATGCCGCCTGGGCGCTGCATGCCAAGTTCGGCATCGACCGCGCCACACTGGAGGGGGCCGTCTTTCCGGGGCTGGACATGGGGTCCGATCCGCGGATGACGGCGTGACCTACATCTCGGCCACGCGGGACAGGCGGTCCTGGACCATGCCGCTGATGCGCGCCAGATCGGTCGCCAGCGCGTGTCCGGCCGTGTGGTCGCGCGCCAGCGCCGTGGCCGCGGCCTCCAGCGCGGGATCATGGGCGGATCGCGCGACACCGGCCAGAAAGCGGGCGATATAGTCGATCTCGGTCGTGTCCTGGGCGCTGGACAGCACCTCGGCCACATGGGCCAGATCGTCGCGCAGACCCGAGGGGTCGGGCTGGATCACCTCGTCCGGCAGGGCGCGCAGGGTCATGCCTCCGGCCTCGGGGGGCATCGCCTGCAGGATGGTCTGCTGGAACACCGCCAGGCTCTCGACCGGTTTGGGCAGAAAGCCGTCGGCCCCTGCGGCCAGCGCCTGGCCCGCCCGGTCCGTGTCGCCCGACATCGCCAGGATCACCGGCACCCGCGGCTCGGTCGCGTTCAGTTCGGCGATCAGCGCCACCCCGTCGCCATCGGGCAGGCCCAGGTCGATCACCACCACCGCCGGGCGATAGCTGCGCAGATGACGCGCCGCCGAGCGCAGGCAATCCGCGCGGCGAATCCGCGCACCCGACTTGAGGCACAGCAGGCGCACGGCCTCGCTGGCAAAGCGCGAATCCTCGATCACCAGCACCGTCAGCCCGGTCAGGGGCCGCCTTGGCAACGACAAACGCCATTGTGGCAAGGCCTTGGACTGGTCAGTCCCGTAATCGGTCAACATGTCTTGATCCCCATCCATGTCTTCACGGACAGTAAAGCCTCGATTCGCTAACATGGCGTTAACGGAGATGCTTTTCCTTTCCCGCACCGCCCGAAAGGCATAGAACCCCGGAAAACGGAGGATGAGATGATCGGTCGTCTGAACCATGTCGCCATAGCCGTCCCCGATCTGGGGGCCGCCGCCGCTCAGTATCGCACCACCCTGGGCGCCGAGGTCGGACCGCCCCAGGATGAGCCCGATCACGGCGTCACGGTCATCTTCATCCAGCTGCCCAACACCAAGATCGAACTGTTGCACCCCCTGGGCGATGACAGTCCGATCCGGGCGTTCCTGGACAAGAACCCCTCGGGCGGCATCCATCACATGTGCTTTGAGGTCGACGACATCATCGCCGCCCGCGACACTCTGAAGGCCGATGGCGCGCGCGTGCTGGGCACGGGCGAACCAAAGATCGGCGCCCATGGCAAGCCGGTGCTGTTCCTGCACCCCAAGGATTTCAACGGCTGCCTGATCGAACTGGAGCAAGTCTGATGAACCTGACCGGCGGCATCGTTCTGTTCGCGTCCCTGTGGTTTCTGACCCTGTTCTGCGTCATGCCGATTGGCCAGCGCAGCCAGGCCGATGCCGGCGACGTGATCCGCGGCACCCATGCCGGGGCGCCTGCGGGCGTGAACTGGCGGCGCAAGCTGCTGTGGACCACGGGGATCACCGCGGCCATGTGGGCCGTGATCGCCTGGCTGATCCTGGGCGGCGTGATCACCCGCGCCGATATCGCGAATCTGGACCAGCTGGTCCGCTGAGCATCTGGAACAGGTGGGTGAAGGCCGCCGCCGCCAGCAGCGGCACGGTGATGTTGACCACCGGAATGACCAGCCCGATCGCGACCAGCACGCCGGTCGCGGTCACCCGGCCCGAATGGGCGCGGCGCAGATCATGGGCCGCGACCTCCGACAGGTGACGGCGCGCGGCCATCTGAAAGAACTCGCGCCCCAGCAGCCAGCCATTCGCGCTTAGAAACAGCACCGGCGCCAGCGGCCCCAGAAAGGGCGTCAGGATCAGGCTGACCACCGCCACGCCCAGCATTGCCAGAACCAGCGCCGCCGATTCCAGCAGCCCGTCCAGGAAATCGACGGACACGCCGCGCCGGTGGGGATAGTGGATCGTCTCGACCTTGTCGGCGACGGCCTCGGCGAAAAGCCCCGCGAAACCCGCCGCGACGGGGGCCATCAGAAAGATGCTGAGCACCGGAAACAGCGCCAGGGAACCCCAGGACAGCACCTGCCCGAACTCGACCGTGCCCAGCCAGGGCAGGGTGACGCCCCCCGGCAGCCACAGCCGGATCACCCAGAAAATCGCCGCCTGCAGCGCCACGAACAGCCCGATGGTCAGCGCGATGCCCAACACCGCCAGCCGCAGCACCGAGGGGCGCATCAGGTCCGCCCAGCCCCGCGCCAGCGCGCGCAGCGGCGTCATGGCCGCCACGTGGTCTTGGCCCCGATGTCGGGCCTGGGGCGTTCGGGCGGCGTGGCACCGCGCGTGCCGATATGGATCAGCCCCGCGATGCGTTCGCGCGGCGTGATACCCAGATGGGTTTCGGCGAAATCCTGGTTCAGCGCGGCAAAGCCCGTCAGCCAGGCCGCCCCCCAGCCCGAGGCCAGGGCCGCGTTCACCAGCCCCAGGCACAGCGCGCCCGCCGACAGCATCTGTTCCCATTCCGGGACCTTGGGGCTGTCCACCGGAGAGAACACCACCGCCACGATCACCGGCGATGCCATCGCCTGGGCGGACTTGTCCGCCGCCGCCCTGTCCTGCCCCGATGCCAGCACCAGCGCCTGCAGCGGCCCGGCCAGCGCGTCCAGCGTCTGGCGGCCCAGCACGACAAAGCGCCACGGCTCCAGCTTGCCATGATCGGGGACGCGGGCGGCCAGCGTCAGCAGCTGCGTCAGCTGGTCGCGGTCGGGGCCGGGGCCGGTCATCATCTTGGGCGGATGCGAGCGGCGCGTGGCCAGAAACTCCAGCGCTGCGTCGTTGCGATGGTCCATGCGGCACTCCTTTGCGGTCCGGGGTCCGGTGTTTCAGATGCGCGGGCGGTGTTCAAGCCGGGGCCTTGCGCCACGGGCCGGGACGGGGCAGCAACAGCGCGTGACCGATTTGACCCATCTGGCCCGACCGGGCGCCGTCCTGACCCTGCGCGTGACTCCCCGCGCGCGGCGTAATGCCGTCACGGTCGAGGGCTGTCTGCTGCGCATCCACGTCACCGACCCGCCCGAGGACGGGCGTGCGACCCGCGCGGTCCTGCGCCTGCTGGCCCGCGCGATGAAGGTCGCGCCATCGCGCCTGACCGTGATCCGCGGCCAGACGGCCCGCGACAAGGTGGTGCGGCTGGACTAGACCTTCTTGTCGATGCGGTAATTGCCTTCGGGCAGGTTCAGCGCAAGGCGCAGCTCGGTCAGCTGGTGCATCGACAGGGTGATGCGCACGACCTCCTCTCCGTCATCGCTCATCTGTTCCAGGATCACCCGGTCGTCGAACCCCAGGATCACCACATCCTCGGTCAGGGGGCGGGTGCCGGGGTCGGCCTCGTCGATCAGGGTGATCACGGTCGCGTCAAAGTCGTGCTCGATGGTGAACATCCGAATCTCCTTGGGGTGACCCGACAATCGCGTGAAAGCGCGGCTGCGGCAAGCAGTCGGGGTTTACGCGGCATCGGCAGGGGTTAAACTGCGCGTGACAAGCGGTGCGCCCCGATGCGGGCAGCGGAACAGGGCGGAACATATGGGACAGATCATCGGGCGGGGCTGGCTGGCAGGATGGGTCGCGGTGACGCTGGCCGTGGCGGGCTGCGCACCGATGCCCGTGCCCGTCGCCCCGCCGGTTGCCCAGGCCCCCGTCCAGGGTCCGGCCCTGCCTGCGCCATCCGCCCCGCACGCGGCCACGCCTGACGGTGCGGCGCGCAGCTTTGTCCAGGTCATGCGCCGGATGGAACCCGCCGTGCGCCAGGACTGCCTGACCCGCCGCACCGCGCCGATCAGCTGCGATTTCATCTTCGTCGTGGATGACCGCCCGGGGCTGGAGCCGAACGCCTTTCAGACCGTGGACCGCAACGGGCGGCCCGTGGTCGGTTTCACCCTGTCGCTGATCGCCCAGACCCGCAACCCCGACGAGATCGCGTTTGTCGTGGGCCACGAGGCCGCGCATCACATCCTGAACCATCTTGACCGCAAATCCGGCGCGGCCACCGCGGCGGCGGTCGTTCTGGGCAGCCTGGCCTCCGCCTATGGCGGCGACACCAGCGCCATCGCCCGCGCGCAAGAGATCGGGGCCTCGGTCGGCGCGCGCTACTATTCCAAGGAATGGGAGCTGGAGGCCGACTATCTGGGCGCGATCATCACCATGAATGCGGGCTATGACCCGATCAACGGCTCTGGCCTGTTCCAGCGCATCCCCGACCCTGGCAACCACGTCCTGGGCACCCACCCGGCGCGCGCGCAACGCCTGGCGCAGGTCCGCCGCGCGGTGGCGGATGTCCAGGCCGGCCGGGTCCGCTAGCCGTGGCAGCCCATCGCGGCGTCGGCCGTCTGCGCTGGCGCCTGATCGAGATCACGCGGACGCTGTGGGTCCGGGTCGCGGCATTCGCGGGGCTGGGCCTGCTGACGGCGGCCCTGGGCTTTGTGGTGCGGGGCCAGATCCCCGACGCGCTGGCCGGCCAGATCGGCGCCGACGCGATAGAGCCCATCCTGGAGATCGTGGCCTCGTCCATGCTGACGGTCACGACCTTTTCGCTGTCGATCCTGACGGCGGCCTATGCGACGGCCAGCGCGGGCTCGACCCCGCGGGCGGTGCAACTGCTGGCCAATGACGGGGTCAGCCAGACGGTGCTGGCGACCTTCATGGGCGCCTTCGTGTTCAGCTTGGTCGGGCTGATCATGCTCAAGACCGAACTCTATGGCGGCGGCGGGCGGGTGGTGCTGTTCGTCGTGACGCTGCTGGTGATCCTGATCGTGATCCTGTCCCTGCTGCGCTGGATCAACCGCCTGGGAGAACTGGGCCTGATCGGGGACAACCTGACCCGGGTCGAGACGGCCACGGCCACCGCGCTGCGCCTGCGCCGCGAATCGCCCTGGATGGGCGCCAACCCCCTGGATGGCCCGCCGCCGACGGACAGCACGCCGGTGCCGCCGCCCCAGGCCGGGCATGTCCAGAACTGCGACATGCAGGGCCTGTCCGATCTGGCGGACAAGGCCGGTCTGATCCTCTATCTCACGGTCACGCCGGGCGATTTCGTGCATCCCGCCTGCGCCCTGCTGCATGTCGATGGGCTGCCTGACGACCCCGACGAGGCCACCGCGCTGACGCGACAGCTGACCGAATGCTTCAGCCTGCGGGCGCAGCGCAGCTTTGACCAGGACCCCAGATTCGGCTTTGTTGTCCTGTCCGAGATCGGCCAGCGCGCCCTGTCCCCGGCGGTCAACGACCCCGGCACGGCGGTGGCCGTGATCCAGCGCATCCTGCGGGTCCTGTCCGAATGGACCGACCAGGCCCAGCCCGAGGTGTCCTTTCCGCGTCTCTATGTGCGCAGCATCACCGTGGACGAGATCCTGCGCGCCAGCCTGCTGCCGCTGGCCCGCGACGGGACAGGGGTGGTCGAGGTGCACCGCGCCCTGCAGACCTGCCTGCTGGCCCTGGCGCAAATTTCCCCCGCGGTGCATGGCGACGCGGCCCGGGCGCTGACCGCAGATTGCGTCGCCTATGCCAATCAAGCCCTTGTTCTGGAACTTGAAAAAACAGAGATATGCGCGTTGTCCGCGCAGGTTGCCGCCACCTGAAAATCGGTTGTGCCCATCCGGTCACGCATCAACCTGCAGATGAAAGAAAATTCCACCGCTGAAAGAAAAATGCTGGCATGTCGGCGGATTTCTGCTTTAGTCAGGGCAGGTTCGCACAAAGAGAATTGTTTGAATTGACACGATATGGCGCAGCGGCGCCGTTCTGATAGAGGGGCGCCCATGATCGGGGTTGTCGTATGGAGCAGTGGGTCGCGTGAAAAAGCGATCGTCTGGTGCGAAGATCAGGCGACCCTGGCGTATCTGCAAGGGCACGCCAATTTCATCGGGCATGGCGAATGGCCACAACCCGGCGATCTGGTCGAACTTGAGACGCGCACCGTAGGCAATCTGCGCCATGCGCTGAACGTGTCCATGCTGTCCGAACAGAGCTGTCCGCAGATCCCCCGGATATTGGCAGAGGCCGAGGCGCCGGCCCGTCCCGCCCTGCGTGTGGTGGCTCAGCAGGATCTGACGCCGCAAGGCACAACGGCCTCCAAGGCCCCGGCGCGCCCCGCCTTTCCCTATACCCAGCCCCGCAGCGGCGCCGCCTGCTGAGCGTGCTGGCACCAGCCCCGATAGGGCTGATGCCGGTTGTGATCAGACGCCGCGCGACAGCGCCGCAACGCCGGTGCGCGCCAGATCGTTCAGCCCCAGAGGCCGCATCAGATCGGCAAAGGCCTCCAGCTTGGACGGCGTGCCGACCAGCTCGAAGACAAAGCTCTCCAGCGTCGAATCGACCACGTTGGCGCGAAAGATCTCGGCGATGCGCAGGGCCTCGACGCGCTTTTCGCCGGAGCCGCGCACCTTGAACAGGCCCAGCTCGCGTTCCACCACGGGACCCTCGACCGTCAGGTCGTGGACCTCGTGCACGACCACGATGCGGCCCAGCTGCGCCTTGATCTGCTCGATCACCTCCGGGGTGCCGCGCGTCACCACCGTGATGCGCGAGCGGTGCCCGGTATGGTCCACCTCGGCCACGGTCAGACTGTCGATGTTGTAGCCGCGGCCCGCGAACAGGCCGATCACGCGGGCCAGGACGCCCGGCTCGTTCTCGACCAGGACGGCCAGGGTGTGGCTCTCCTCGCGCGGGGCATGCGGGTCGCGCAGGTCATAGGCCGAATGGCTGGACATGCCCTTCTGGATGTTCAAAGCGTTCATGGTTCTGCCCTTTCTCCGGCCGGTCTCAGACCAGCACTGCGCCTTCGGATTCGATCACGCCCTGCGTCTCGGCCTCGCCCAGCAGCATCTCGTTATGCGGCTTGCCCGAGGGGATCATCGGGAAGCAGTTCTCGTGCTTCTCGACCAGCACGTCCAGGATGAAGGGGCCGTCATAATCCAGCATCTGCTGGATCGCGGCGTCCAGATCCTTGGGGTCGCGCACCTGCGCGCCCTTGCAGCCGAAGGCCTCGGCCAGCTTGACGAAATCGGGCAGGCTGTCCGACCAGGACTGGCTGTAGCGTTCGCCATGCAGCAGCTGCTGCCACTGGCGGACCATGCCAAGGCGTTCGTTGTTCAGGATGAACTGCTTGACCGGCAGGCGGAACTGCACCGCGGTGCCCATCTCCTGCATGTTCATCAGCCAGCTGGCATCGCCCGCGACGTTGATCACCAGCGCCTCGGGATGGGCCATCTGCACGCCGATCGACGCCGGCAGGCCGTAGCCCATCGTGCCCAAACCGCCCGACGTCATCCAGCGGTTCGGCCCCTCAAAGCCCAAGTACTGCGCCGCCCACATCTGGTGCTGGCCGACCTCGGTCGTGATGTAGCGGTCGTGGTTCTTGGTCAGCGCCTCCAGCCGTTCCAGCGCGTGCTGCGGCTTGATGATCGTGCTGCTGGGCTTGTAGGCCAGACACTTGCGCGCGCGCCACTCCTCGATCTGGCCCCACCACTGCTTCAGCGCCGGGCTGTTGACCTTGCGGCCGCGCGACTTCCAGACCTTCAGCAGATCCTCCAGGACATGGCCCACATCGCCGACGATGGGCACGTCGACGCGCACGACCTTGTTGATGGATGACGGGTCGATGTCGATATGCGCCTTGACCGAGCCGGGGCTGAAATCCGCGATCCGCCCGGTGATCCGGTCGTCGAAGCGCGCGCCGATGTTGATCATCAGGTCGCAGCCATGCATCGCCAGATTGGCCTCGTAGGTGCCATGCATGCCCAGCATGCCCAGCCATTTATCGCCCGATGCCGGATAGCAGCCCAGCCCCATCAGGGTCGAGGTGACCGGAAAGCCCGTCCCCTCGGCCAGTTCGCGCAGCAGCTGGCTGGCGCCGGGGCCAGAGTTGATGACCCCGCCGCCCGTGTACAGGATCGGCCGCTCGGCCTGTTCCATCAGCTCGACCAGGCGCGTGATCGCGGCCAGATCGCCCTTTTTCGTGGGGTTGTAGCGGCCATTATCGACCTGCTTGGGCCCGACATAGGTGCCGGTCGCGAACTGCACGTCCTTGGGAATGTCGATCAGAACCGGACCGGGGCGGCCCGAGGTCGCGACGTGAAAGCCCTTGTGGATCGTGGCCGCCAGCTTGTCGGTATCCTTGACCAGCCAGTTGTGCTTGGTGCAGGGGCGGGTGATGCCGACCGTGTCGGCCTCCTGGAACCCGTCGGTGCCGATCATGAAGGTCGGGACCTGCCCCGACAGCACGACCAGCGGGATCGAATCCAGCAGCGCGTCGGTCAGGCCGGTGACCGCGTTCGTGGCGCCGGGCCCCGAGGTGACCAGCACGACCCCGGGTTTGCCGGTGGCGCGGGCATAGCCCTCGGCCATGTGGACGGCGCCTTGTTCGTGGCGGACCAGGACATGGGTGATGTCGTTCTGCTGAAAGATCTCGTCATAGATGGGTAGGACGGCCCCGCCCGGATAGCCGAATACGGTATCGACGCCCTGATCGCGCAGCGCCTCGACCACCATTCTCGCACCCGTCATTGTTCGGGACATCGTCTTGCTCCATCCATCAAAAATACCCGCCGGGCGGGCTTTTCCCGACCCGGCGTCGGCGCAACCTAGGGTCACGCTCCGACAGCGTCAATGGCATTTGGTGGAGAAAGTGACGCAGGCAGGCGTCTATTTGAAACTTTGTTTCGCGAACTGTCCGGCGCTATCGGTCGAATTGCGGCAGCGCGATTCGGGCCACCTGCTCGACGATGGGGTCGACGGACAGGGGATGCGCTTCGTTCGAATGGGCCTCGGGGTCGCCGATATCCTGCCAGACGCCACCCTTGTAGATCTCCAGCGCGCCAAAGCGGGCCTTATAGTCCATCTTGCGGCTGCCGGGCACCCAATAGCCCAGATAGACATAGGGCAGGCCCGCCGCGCGCGCGATCTCGATATGGTCCAGGATGATGTAGGTGCCCATGCTGGCCGGGCGCAGCAGCGGGTTGTAGAAGCTGTAGACCAGGCTCAGCCCGTCATCCAGCACGTCCGTCAGGCAGACCCCCGCCAGATGGTCGTCACCCGCCGCCAGCTGGGGGATCGCGTCGTCCAGGCAGCGATATTCGATGACGCGCGTCTTGACCGGCGTCTCCTCGATCATGGCGGCGAATTCGAAGATGTCCATGTCGGCCATGCCGCCATCGGCATGGCGGCTGTCCAGATAGCGGCGGAACAGCTCGAACTGTTCCTCGGTGGCCCAGGCACTGGTGGCGACGCGGCGCAGCGCGCCGTTGCGGGCCATCACCCGCCGCTGCGTGCGCGAGGGATGGAAATCGGCCACCCGGATGCGGGCCGACATGCAGGCCACGCAGCTTTCGCAGCTGGGCCGGTACAACACGTTCTGCGACCGACGAAAGCCCTGCCGTGACAGGGCGTTGTTCAGGTCGGCGGCGTTGTCGCCCTGCAGCGCGGTGAACAGCTTTCGTTCCGCCCGCCCGTGCAGATACGGGCAGGGCTGGGGGGCCGTCACATAGAATTGCGGCGCATGGGGCAGCGTATGGCGCATCAGGTGCGCCCCTTGCAGCATCTGGTCAGATCGCGGCTGGTCATGCGGGCGCTGAGGTTTCCGTTGCAACGGTCAAGAATGCGGCGAAGCCTAGCAACGTTTATGCGACAGGCCAAGCACGGAAAACGTTATGTTTAACGGAGGGCACCGTCACGCATGGCGGGGTTGCGTTGACTGGGGCACGGCGACCTCTAAGGTGGCGCGCATGAGCTTTTCGTCCCGCATCACCCGCTTGCCGCTGCCAGCCGATCCTGCCCGCGCGGCGGATGTCGCGGGCCTGTTTCCCGACCTGCCCGACCGGCTGCGCGACCTGATCGCCGGCGCCGCCGGTTCCAGCCCCTATCTGGCCGGGCTGCTGCGGTTCGAGGCCGACTGGCTGCCCGGCGCGCTGGCGCATGACGATGTCGTCGCGCGCGAGACCGCGGACATCGAGGCGCTGGAGGCCGACGCCCTGGGCATCGCCCTGCGCCGCGCGAAAAGGCGGGTGGCGCTTCAGGCGGCGCTGGCCGATCTGGGCGGTGTCTGGCCGCTGGAGCAGGTGACCGGCGCGCTGTCCGACCTGGCCGACCGCGCCGTCGATCTGGCGCTGCGCGCTCATGTCGCGACCGAGATCCGGCGCGGCAAACTGCCCCAGACCGACGCCGATGCGGGCGGGATCTTTGCGCTGGCCATGGGCAAGGGCGGCGCGCGGGAGCTGAACTACAGCTCTGACATCGACCTGATCGTGCTGTTCGATGAGACCGCCTATGCCCCCGATGCGCAGATGGAGGCCCGCGCCGCGCTGATCCGCGCCACGCGCCGGATGGCCGCGACCCTGTCGGATGTGACCGATCACGGCTATGTCTTTCGCACCGATCTGCGCCTGCGGCCCGATGCGGCGGTGACGCCGGTCTGCATCTCGACCGCCGCGGCCCTGGCCTATTACGAGGCCGAGGGGCGGACCTGGGAACGCGCGGCCTTTATCAAGGCCCGCGCGGCGGCCGGCGACATCGCGGCGGGCGATCGGTTCCTGCGAGAGCTGCGGCCCTTTGTCTGGCGCAAGCATCTGGATTTCGCGGCCATCCAAGACGCCCATGACATGCGGCTGCGCATCCGCGACCACAAGGGTCTGGGCGGGCGGCTGGAGGTGGCGGGCCACAACCTCAAGCTGGGTCAGGGCGGCATCCGCGAGATCGAGTTCTTTACCCAGACCCGCCAGCTGATCGCGGGCGGGCGCGACCGCGACCTGCGCGCCCGCGACACGGTCGGCGGGCTGGCCGCGCTGGCCGCCAAGGGCTGGGTGCCCCAGGATGTCGCGGACGAGCTGACCGCCCATTACCGCGAGCATCGCGATATCGAGCATCGCATCCAGATGGTGAACGACGCCCAGACCCACAGCCTGCCCAAGGATGACGGCGCGCTGCGCGTCATCGCCGCCCTGTCGGGCGAGGCCGACCCCCAGGCCTGGTGCGCCCGCCTGAAATTGCGGCTGGAGCGGGTCCATGCCCTGACCGAGCGGTTCTTTGCCCCCAATGTGCCCACCGACGACCTGCCCGAACTGTCGGACGAATCGCGTGCGATCATCCAGGGGTGGCAGGCCTATCCGGCGTTGCGGTCCGACCGGGCGCGCCAGATCTTTCGCCGGATCGAGGCCCCGCTGCTGTCGCGCATGGCCCGCGCCGGGCATCCGGCCGAGGCGCTGGCCCGCTTTGACAGCTTTCTGTCGGGCCTGCCCGCAGGGGTGCAGCTGTTTTCCCTGTTCGAGGCCAACCCCCAGCTGATCGACCTGATCGTGGACATCTGCGGCACCGCGCCTGCGCTTGCGGCCTATCTGGCGCGCCATCCGGCGGTTCTGGACGGGGTGCTGGCCGGCAGCTTCTTCGACCCCTGGCCCGGAGAGGCTGCACTGACCGCCGAACTGGCGCGCGCGCTGGAGCTGGCGCTGACCCAGCCCGGCGGCGGCTATGAACGCGCGCTGGATGCCGCGCGACGATGGGCGCATGAATGGCAGTTCCGCATCGGCGTGCATCACCTGCGCGGCCTGATCGGCGCCGAGGAGGCCGCCGTCCAGTATGCAGATCTGGCGGGGGCCTGCGTGGCCGGGCTGTTCCCGGTCACGGCGGCCGATTTCGCGCGCCGCCACGGGCCGCCGCCGGGTCGCGGTGCGGTGGTGATGGGCATGGGGTCCCTTGGCGCGCGGGTGCTGAACGCGGCCTCGGACCTGGATCTGATCGTGATCTACGACGCGGGCGGCGCCGAGGCGTCGGACGGGCCGCGTCCGCTGGCCGCGCGGCCCTATTACGCGCGGCTGACGCAGGCGATGGTCACGGCCCTGTCGGCGCCTACCGCCGAGGGCCGTCTGTATGAGGTCGACATGCGGCTGCGCCCCTCGGGGCGGCAGGGGCCGGTCGCCACCTCGGTCTACAGCTTCGAGGCCTATCAGATGACCGAGGCCTGGACCTGGGAGCATCTGGCCCTGACCCGCGCCCGCTGCGTCGCCCATGCGGGTGCCGACGCCGCCGCCCTGGCCGCCCGGATCGAGACCTTGCGGACCCAAATCCTGACCGCGCGCGGGACCGATGCGCGGGTCCTGCCCGACACGGTGCAGATGCGCGACCGCCTGTTCGCGGCCAAGCGCCCGGACGGACCCTTCGATGCGCGGCAGGGGGCGGGGCGGCTGCAGGACATCGACCTGCTGGCGCAGAGCTGCGCGCTGCGGGCGGGCGATCCGGCGCGTTCGACGCTTGCGCAGCTGCGCGCGGGTCGGCGCGCGGGCCTGCTGACCGCCCCCCAGGCCGAGCGCCTGTCGTCGCTGTGGCGGGCGCAATGGCGGCTGCATGCGGCCACGCGGCTGCTGACCGAGCGCCCGCTGGACATGGATGAGATTGGGCGGGGCGGCCAGGATTTCCTGCTGCGCGAGGTCGAGGCCGAGACGCCTCAGGCCCTGCGCGACCGCCTGGCCGAACAGGTCGACGAGGCGCAGGCCATCATCCGGGCCGGGCTGGGCATCGCGCCCGACTGACCGCAGCCGGGGCGGATCACCCGCTGGCGGCTCGGTCGGCGGCGGGGGACATGGTGTGCGACAGCGGTTCATCGGCGGGCTGGGCGTGGCTGGCACTGTGCTGCAGCTCGGCCGCGACCTCGGCCAGAGAGCGGCCGCCGATCTGGCCCAGCACCGGGATCGACACCAGACCCGGCGCCAGCGGCGCGGCGGCGGGCTCGGGCGCCTCGACGAACAGGCCGTGCGCGGTCTTGTCCCAGTAGAACGGGCGCGCCACGACCTCGTAGATCGCCTTCCACCCCGCCAGACAGCCAAGCGGATAGTAGAAATGCAGCGTGGGCACCCAAGGCAGCAGATGGCGGTGCTTGGACCCCCGCACGGCCCGCATCCCCACGAAGATGCTGAGCAGTTCGGACGTCACGAACAGCGCGAACAGCCCGGTGATGGCCCAGGCCCCCATGCTGGATTCCAGCGGTTCGCGCAGCGGATGGGGCAGGCCGAATGTCAGCAGCCAAAAGCTCCACAGGATCGGGGCCAGCAGATATTGCGACAGTGCGCCAAAGAACTGGACCTGAAAGCCCCAGAACCGCCACGCGCCCAGATCGCGATAAAGGGCGGCGGGGTCGCGCATGTGAACCGCCCAGGTCATCGCGTAACCCTTGAGCCAGCGGGACCGCTGCTTGATCCAGGGCAGGGTGCGGCAGTTGGCTTCCTCGTCGGTGGTGGTGTCCAGGATCTCGGTCCGCAGGCCGCGCCGGGCCAGGCGGACGCCCAGATCGGCATCCTCGGTCACGTTCCAGGCGTCCCACGCGCCGACCTTTTCCAGCAGCGGTCGGCGAAAGAACAGCGTCGTCCCGCCCAGGGGCACGATCAGCCCCAATCGCGCCACGCCGGGCAGCAGGATGCGGAACCAGCCCGCGTATTCGACCGTAAAGCACCGCGCCAGCCAGTTGCTGCGCGGGTTGTAGAAATCCAGCGCGCCCTGCAGGCAGGCCACATCGGCGGGCGCGAAATGAAAGCGGTGGGCGACCTTGTGCAACTGGTCGGGGTCGGGCCGGTCCTCGGCATCCCAGATGCCCACGATCTGGCCGCGGCAGAAATTCAGCGCATAGTTCAGCGCCCGGGGCTTGGTCTTGATCGGGCCGTCGGGGACGCGCACCACGCGGATCCAATGCGGCAGGCGCACCCCCTGCAGGGCGGCCTCGGTGATCTGGTCGCTGGCCTCGATCACCAGCAGGATGTCGGTCAGCTCGCGCGGGTATTCCAGTCGGGCCAGCCGGGCGACCAGCTTGCCCGCGACGTCGTTCTCGTGAAACAGCGGCACCATGACCGAGATCAGCGGCAGCGCCGCCTCCATCTGCGGGGCGGCGGTCTGTCCCTGGGCGATGGCCAGCGCCAGGTCGCGCTGTTCGATCCCCGCCCGGCGCGCGGCCAGAAAGGACAGCAATTTTAGCCCGCTCTGCGTCAGCAGCGTCAGCACCGCCCACAGCGTCAGCAGCCCCACCACCAGCGACGGAGCCAGCAGGATGCCCGTCCCGGTCAGCGCCACCGCCAGAACCGCGATCCGGCCGGTGCGGCCCGCGTCCTGGGTCCGGCAACTCTCACGGGCGGGAACGCGGGTCTCGGCCTCGCGGATCAGGCGGATGCGGCGCGAGTTCAGGACCCCGGCCTGGGCCTGCTCCTCGCTGCACAGCAGCATGCGCACCTGCCCGAACTGCCCCGGCAGGTGCGGCAGCAGGGCCGCGAATTCATCTGGGCGGGCGGTCGCGATCCAGGTGACCCCGCCGATGCGCCGCCAGGGCAGGATGCCATGCGTCAGACAGAACCCCGCCTCGGCCACGTCGATCAGCCGTGGATCGGCGGGGGTCTGGTCGGGGTCGATCGCGGTGGTGCGCCATTGGCGCGACAGCGCGCGGGCCAGGGCCGCCGGTTCGACCATGCCCTGCGCCAGCAGCACCTGTCCCAGACGCACGCCCAACCGGGCCTGGATCACCGTCGCCTTGAGCAGATCGCCCGGATCGACGGCGCCGTCCTCCAGCAATATCTGTCCCAGTGACCGCTGATCGCGCGGGGCCAGCGTCGGGCCCCTCAGGACCGCGCCCCCCACCGCGCGTCCGCCCAGGTCGGGCAGGTTGGCAGGCCGAGGCAGAGGGGCAAGCTGCGCCATGGTCGTTTCCGTGTTGGACGACCCCTCTTGGCACGGCAGAGCTTAACAGAGGATTAACTTGGCCGGGCACGGTCGGGAAAAACCCGACCGTGCCGCGCCTTTGGGTTCAACCGCGGCGCGCGCGCATCGAATCGGTGAAGCGCTGGAACAGATACAGGCTGTCCTGGGGGCCGGGCGCGGCTTCGGGGTGGTGCTGGACCGAAAACACCGGGCGGTCGGCCATGCGGATGCCGCAATTGCTGCCGTCGAACAGGCTGACATGGGTCTCGATCACGCCCTGGGGCAGGCTTTGCGAATCGACGGCGAAACCGTGGTTCATCGAGGTGATCTCGACCTTGCCGGTCTCGACGTCGCGCACCGGGTGGTTGGCACCGTGATGGCCGTGGCTCATCTTGACCGTCCGGGCGCCAAGCGCCAGGGCCAGCATCTGGTGGCCCAGGCAGATGCCAAAGATCGGCATGTCGCGTGCCAGCAGGCCCTTGATCATCGGCACCGCATAGGCGCCGGTCGCCGCCGGATCGCCGGGGCCGTTTGACAGGAACACGCCCTCGGGTTCGTGGGCCATCACCTCCTCGACGGTGGCGGAGGCGGGCAGCACCGTCACCTCGGCGCCGTAAGCCACCAGCGAGCGCAGGATGTTGCGTTTCGCGCCGTAATCCAGCGCGACGACCTTGAAGGGCTTGTCCTGGGGGGCGGTGCCGAAGCCCGCGCCCCATTGCCACGCACCCTCATCCCACCGATAGCTCTGGGCGCAGCTGACGTCCTTGGCCAGGTCCAGGCCGACCAGGCCCTGCCAGTCGCGGGCGCGGGCGATCATCGCCTCGATGTCGAAATTGCCGTCCGGGTCATGGGCCAGCACCACATGCGGGGCGCCCTGCTGGCGGATCGCGCGGGTCAGGCGGCGGGTGTCGACGCCGCCGATGCCGATGCGGCCGCGCCGCCCCATCCAGTCGGTCAGCTCGGACGTGCTGCGCCAGTTCGACGGCTCGGTCGGGTCCCACCGCACGACGATGCCGCTGGCGACGGGGTCCTGCGCCTCGTCATCCTCGGCGGTGACGCCGGTATTGCCGATATGGGGAAAGGTGAAGGTCACGATCTGGCTGGCATAGGAGGGATCGGTCATGATCTCCTGATAGCCGGTCATGGCGGTGTTGAAGACCAGTTCGGCCACAACCTCGCCAGGAGCGCCGAAGCCCATCCCATAGAAGACGGTTCCGTCGGCAAGCGCCAGGCAGGCGGTCGGTTTTGCAGCCATGTCGGCACCTCTGGTGTGAAATCAGCCGGTGAATAGGGGGCGGGCGTCCCAAGGTCAACCCGCCCTGGCCGTGGGGCGGTCCTTGAACAGTGCGGCGCGGGGGGCTAAATTCCCGATCTTCCGGCGCATCCCGCGCCTTGGGTTGGAGACGATCATGGAACTGCGCGCCAAGCTGCAAGCCGCCACCAAAGAGGCGATGAAGGCCCGCGACAGCGCCCGCCTGTCCACGCTGCGCCTGATTGCCGCCGCCGTCAAGGACCGCGAGATCGCGGCACGCGGCGGGGATGGCGATGGCACCCTGACCGAGGGCGATCTGGTCCTGATCCTGTCGCGCATGGTCAAGCAGCGGCAGGAATCCTCCAAGGCCTATGAGGAGGGCGGCCGCCTGGAGCTGGCCGCGCGCGAGCAGGACGAGATCGGCGTGATCCAGGAATTCCTGCCCCGCCAGATGAACGCGGTCGAGACGACCGCCGCGATCGATGCGGTCATCGCCGATCTGGGCGCATCGGGCATCCGTGACATGGGCCGCGTGATGGCCGCCCTGAAGGAGCGTTACGCCGGGCAGATGGATTTCGGCGCCGTGGGGCCCGCCGTCAAGGCGCGCTTGCTGGCGTGAAACCCGCACGGTCCTGAGGCGTTGGGCGGGCAGGAGGTAACCCCATGCCCGCCAGATCCAAAGCCCAGCAACGCGCCGCAGGCGCGGCCCTGTCCGCCAAGCGCGGAGAGAGCAAGGTCGGCGACCTGCAAGGCGCGTCCAAGGACATGTATGACAGCATGACCGAGGCCGAGCTGGAAGACATCGCCGCCACCGACCATGACGACCTGCCCGACCGCGTCCAAGACGACTAGCGGACCGAGGCCAGCCGCCGCAGCAGCTCGTCACACAGGCTGCGGCGTTCGTCTGGTGTCAGGAAGGCGCCCAGTTCGATCTCGCGCTGGCCGTCGGTCAGGGTCAGATAGGCCTCGACCGGGCCGTCGCGCAGGCTGGGGCGCACCCAATAGCTGTTGGTCTGCCACAGTCGCTCGGGGCGGCCCGGAGCGTGGCGGCGCACCTCCAGCCGGGCGCGACCCAAGACCAGCTCCTCATGCGTCTGTCCGCTGCGATAGCTGAGCTGGATCGCCAGCCACACCCCGCCCACCGCCAGCACCATGAATGGCAACAGCCCCCACAGCACCTGCGTGCCCAGCACCGCCAGCATGGGCAGCGACAGAAAGGCGGCGGTTGCGGCGATGAACCAGACGAACCCGCGCTTGGGCAGTGACCGATGCGGCCACAGGGTCAGTTTTTGCAAAAAGGCCCCGGACGTATCCGGGGCCTGATCGTGCCAATGATATGGCATCGTCGGACGATCTCAGTGGGCGCGGCTGTGGTCCCAGTCCTCGCGCTTGGGCAGCTGCTCGAACGTGTGCTCGGGCGGGGGCGAGGGCAGGGTCCATTCCAGCGTGTCGGCGTATTCGTTCCAGTAGTTGTTCTGGGTCACGCGCTTGCCTGCGAACAGGGTGTAGAACACGATGCCGATGAAGAACAGGAACGAGGCGAAGGACAGATAGGCGCCCCACGAGCTGATCGCGTTCCAGAAGGCATACTCCACAGGATAGTCGATATAGCGACGCGGCATGCCCTGACGGCCCAGGAAGTGCTGCGGGAAGAAGGTCAGGTTCGCCCCGATGAACATCATCCAGAAGTGCAGCTTGCCGGCCCATTCGGGATACTGGCGGCCCGACATCTTGCCCATCCAGTAATAGATGCCCGCAAAGATCGCAAAGACCGCGCCCAGGGACATCACATAGTGGAAGTGCGCCACGACGTAATAGGTGTCGTGATAGACGCGGTCCAGCGGTGCCTGCGACAGGACCACGCCGGTGACGCCGCCCACGGTGAACAGGAACAGGAAGCCGAAGGCCCAGAGCATCGGCGTCTTGAACTCGACCGAGCCGCCCCACATCGTCGCGATCCACGAGAAGACCTTGATGCCCGTGGGCACGGCGATCGTCATGGTGGCCAGCATGAAATAGCTCTGCTGGGTCAGGGACATGCCGACGGTATACATGTGGTGCGCCCAGACCACGAAGCCCAGGATGCCGATCGCGGCCATGGCCAGAACCATCGGCAGGTAACCGAAGACCGGCTTTTTCGAGAAGGTCGCGATGACATGGCTGATGATGCCAAAGCCGGGCAGGATGATGATGTACACTTCCGGGTGGCCGAAGAACCACAAGATGTGCTGGTACAGCACCGGGTCACCGCCGCCGGCCGGGTTGAAGAAGTTCGTGCCGAAGTTGCGGTCCATCAGTAGCATGGTGATGGCGCCGGCTAGCACGGGCAGGGCCAGCAGGATCAGCCAGGCGGTGATGAAGACCGACCAGGCAAACAGCGGCACCTTGAACAGGGTCATGCCGGGGGCGCGCATGTTCAGGAAGGTGGTGATGATGTTGATCGCACCGACGATCGAGCTGGCACCCGAGACGTGGACGGCGAAGATCGCCAGGTCCATCGAATAGCCGCCCTCATTGGTGGACAGCGGCGGGTACAGGACCCAGCCCACGCCCGAACCCAGCTGCTGGTTGCCGCCCGGCGACAGCAGCGAAGCGTCATAAGGCGCTTGTCCAACGTAAAGCAGGCAGCCGTCCAGGTCGCTGAATCGATGGCGCTGCGTCTCTTCCATCAGCAATCGATGCGTGCGCACGTTGGCCGCGAGCAGCGCCGCTTCCATCCTAAGTTCTTCGTCGGCGACGGCCTGTGCGTCGATACGCCTGCGCAGCCCCGCGTCGGAGCAACGCAGGGCCAGATACAGATCGCGACCGAAGCGCAGCGGCGACACTCGCGCATCGATGAATGGCTGCGCTCTTTCGACGCAGACCTGTTCGAGCCAGGGCGGCATCTCGAACGACAGGATCAGGTAGTCTTCGGGCAGATGCTCGAACAGGTAGCTGATCGCGGCATCCGGCACTCGATGATAGGTGGCGGCCCATCGGGCTTGCATGTCTGCCGCCGTTCCAAGCGGCCGGCTGCCCGCCAGCTCTCGAAAACGCGCCAGCTCGAATCCAGGCATGAGCCCGTGGAGCGGCTTTGCACCGGGAGGAAAGCCGATGTCGAGGCCGCAGCCCTGCCTGATCGGCTCCCGGACGAGATCGAAGAAACCTTCGGGGAAAATGCGCGTGCCGCGCAGCAGATCGGGTAGGCAGACGATGCGAGAGAAGTTCATTGCTGTTATTCCTGCGCAGCCATGGCGCAGGACCATGTCCGAAAACGGCGAGTGTCAGCCTGCCGCCAAGCGCATAATACAACCGTGCTACCCGATCCCGATGCCTGCTACAACGCCTTGCTGGCGCACGACACCCGCTTCGATGGGCGAT
>NZ_MEES01000011.1:0-59303 GCF_001724535.1 Paracoccus sp. SCN 68-21
CAAGGTGATCGAGGCCAGCGCCGCCGGCAAGGGCAGCGCCGCACCCCGCAAGGGCGCCCGCCGATGACCATGTCGATTCAGGGCAAGGTGGCCATCGTCACCGGCGCGGGCAAGGGCGTCGGCCTGGCCATCGCCCGCCACCTGGCCGAGCGTGGCGCCTCGGTCATGTTCGCCGATAGCGACGAGGCCATGCTGCAGTCGGTCGTGTCCGATTACGCCGATGACCAGAGCCAGGTGCGCCATTTCGTCGGCGCCATGTCGGAAAAGCTGGCCATGGCCAACCTGCTGTCGGCGACGCTGGACGCCTTCGACCGGGTCGACATCCTGGTCAATGCGCACCGCTTTGTGCGGGGCAGCGACCCGTTGGAAACCGACATGGACGCGCTGGAGGAGATGCTGCGCCAGAACATGCTGGCCGGTCTGCGCCTGTCGCAGATGGTGGCCAAGCGCATGATCCGGCAGGCGGAAACCGAAGGCCCCTCGGCGCAAAGCGGGGCCATCGTGAACATCTCGACCCTGGCGGCGCGGCGGCCGATTCCCTCGATGCTGGGCTATTCCATCGCCTGCGCGGCGCAGGAACAGGCCACCCGCGGGCTGGCTTTGGCGCTGGCACCGCACCGCATCCGCGTGAACGGGGTCAGCTTCAGCAGCGTGATGTCGCACGAATTGCAATGCGCGCTGAAGGACAACCCCGACCAGCGCGCCCAGATCATCGCGGGCACCCCCCTGGGCCGCATCGCCCCCGCCGATGAGCTGGCCGAGACTGTTCATTACCTGGTCAGCGACGGCGCACGCTTTGTGACCGGCCAGATCATCACCGTGGATGGCGGCCGCAGCCTGGCCGACCCGGTCACCGCGCAGATCCTGTAGGGGCTTAGCCGGTTTCCGGATAGGCGGCGCGGCAGGCGGTGACGGCGGCCTGGGCACTGCGCGACAGGGCGTCGCGGCGCGCGATCAGACCGTCGCGCTTGCGCGCCTCGGCGACCGGGTCGATGGGCACGCGGTAGCGCTCGGAATCGACGTAGTCGCGCCAGCAGCCATAGGTCGAGACCACGGCCCGGCCCTCGCGGTCGCGCGTCACAGTCTCGCATTGCGCGAACCGGGTGCGGACGACCTGACGCTCCTCCCAGGCATAACCGCGCGACAGGTTGCCCTCCACATCGGCCAGCAGGCTGCTGACGGTGCGGAATTCGCTGGTGTTGCGGCTGATGCAGCGTTCCTGGGGCGTGCCGCAGGCGGCCAGGGCCAGGACGGGCGCCAGGCAGAGGGCAAGGGTGGTGTTGCGGCGCATGGCGGCTCTCTTTAAGGACGTCTGCGATGCTAGCCGCGTTGACGCGGCCAATGCAAATCACGAATGAGGCCCGCCATGGACGATCAACGCCGCCGCGCCGCCGACTGGTTCCGAACCCTTCGCGACCGCATCACCGAAAGCTTCGAGGCGCTGGAGGGTCGTGCCCCCGGCGATGCCTCCGCCGGTCGGTTCGAGGTCACGCCGACCGCCCGCGCCGATGATGGCGGCGGCGGCATCATGTCGGTCATGCGCGGCGGGCGCGTCTTTGAAAAGGTGGGCGTCAACTGGTCCGAAGTCCACGGCACCCTGGCGCCGCGCGCCCAGGCCGCGATGGCTGCCCGCGGCGTGCCCGGCATGGCGGATGATCCGCGGTTCTGGGCCTCGGGGATCAGCCTGGTGGCGCATATGCAGAACCCGCATGCGCCGGCGGTGCACATGAACACGCGCATGTTCTGGACGCCGGGCGCCTGGTGGTTCGGGGGCGGGTCCGACCTGAACCCCTGCATCGAATACGCGGATGACACCGCGCATTTCCACGACACGCTGCGCGCGGCCTGCGCGCCGCATGACGACGTCTATTACGACCGGTTCAAGGCCTGGGCGGACGAGTATTTCTTCATTCCCCATCGCGGCCGGGCGCGAGGCGTCGGCGGCATCTTCTACGACGATTTGAACACCGGCGATTGGGAGGCCGATTTCGCCTTTACCCAAGCCGTGGGGGCCGCCTTCCTGCCCGCCTTCCTGCCGCTGGCCGAGGCGCGGATGACCCAGCCCTTCACCGATGCGGACCGCGACACGCAGCTGGTCCATCGCGGGCTCTATGCCGAATACAATCTGGTCTATGACCGCGGCACCAAGTTCGGCCTTGAGACGGGTCACAACGCCGATGCCGTGCTGATGAGCCTGCCGCCTTTGGCGAAGTGGGTCTAGGCGGTCTCAGCGCCAGGCGGCGATGACGGCGGGCAGAGCCTCGACCAGATCGTCGGCGATCAGGCCGGGACCGTGCTGGCGTGCCGCCTGCGCATGCAGGCGCACGGCCAGGCAGGTGGCCGCGAACGGCGGCAGGCCGCGGGCCAGCACGCCGGTGATCAGCCCGGCCAGCACATCGCCCGCGCCCGCGGTGGCCAGCCAGGGGATGGCCGCGTCCGAATGAATCGCCGCGCGCCCGTCCGGGGCGGCGATCACCGTGTCCGGCCCCTTCAACAGCACCACGGCGCCGATTCTCTGCGCGGCGATCCGCAGGACCGCGACCTTGCCCGGACCGCCCGGGCGGGCCAGATCCTGGGCCAGATCGGGGAACAGCCGCGCGAATTCGCCGCCATGCGGGGTCAGCACGCAGGATGGCGACAGCGGATGCGGCGCCTGCGCCAGGGCCGTCAGCGCATCGGCGTCCAGCACCATAGGGCGGGCGGCCTCGCAGGCGGCAGGCAGCAGCGCCAGCATCCGCGCGACCCCGCCGCCCGGCCCCAGGCACAGCGCCATGGCGCGGCGGTCCGCAAGCGCCGTTGCCAGGGCAGGGCCGTCGTCGATGGCGCGGCGCATCAGCGCATCGGGCGGCAGGGCGTGTTCGGCCATCGCGGATGCGGGTGGGGCCAGCGTCACCAGACCCGCGCCCGCGCGCAACGCGGCGCGCGCGGCCAGCCGAGCAGCCCCGCCCGCGCCGGGCCCCCCTGTGACAACCAACGCCGCGCCGTGATCGTATTTATGCGCCCCCGCCGATTGCTGCTTGCGCAGCCAGGGGCCGTGATCGGCCTGCGGCCTGCGGTCGGGAATGGCGGGCCGCGGCCACAGGCCGGTCAGCCGGGGAAGGGTCGGACCCAGAACGCGGAACGGCTCCAGCCCGATATCGGCCACGATCAGGGTGCCGCAGACCGCCGGGCCATGCTCCAGCAGGTGACCGGGGCGGGGGCTGTCAAAGGTGACGGTAAGCGCGGCGCGCAGCGTGTCGCGCGCATGTGTGCCGCGCGGCAGGCCCAGGATCTGGCCGCTGTCCAAGCACAGCCCGCTTGGCCCGTCGACGGCCACCACGGGAATGGGGGACTGCGCCAGATGCCCCAGCAGGGCCGCGACCTCTCCCTCGGGCGGGCGGGTCAGGCCGGTGCCCAGGATCGCGTCGATGTGCAGGTCCGGGGCAGGGCTCTCGCGCAACGCGGCGACCGTCAGCGGATGCACCCCACCCTGCCAGCGCGCGCGGGCTGCTGCCGCGTCGCTGCCGGGGCGGGGCGGGGCGCCCAGCACCCGCACCGACCACCCCGCCTGCGCCAGCGCCTGCGCCACCACATAGCCGTCGCCGCCATTGTTGCCCGGCCCGCACAGCACCAATGCCCGACCCGCGACCGGCCAGCGCAGCCGTATCTGGCCCGCGACCGCCCGGCCCGCCCGCGTCATCAGGTTCAGGCCTGAGATCGCACCACTGCCCATTGCAGCGGATTCCATGGCGCGCATTTGGGCGCAGGTCACGATTTCGGGGCCTTCGATCATGGTGTCTGATTAATCCTTGTGCGTTGTGATTAAATTATCAGCATATGCATGGATCAAACCGCTTGGGGCCTTCCAAGATCGGGCTGGTCCATTTACGCGGTTCATCAAACGCGCCAATCAGTCTTCAGGCAAGCCGCGAGGAAGGATCAATTGCGATGAAGAAGATCGAGGCGATCATCAAGCCGTTCAAGCTGGACGATGTGAAGGAGGCGCTGCAGGAAGTCGGCGTGCAGGGCCTGTCCGTCACCGAGGTCAAGGGCTTCGGTCGCCAGAAGGGCCATACGGAGCTGTATCGCGGCGCGGAATATGTCGTCGATTTCCTGCCCAAGGTGAAGATCGAGATGGTGCTGCCCGACGATCAGGTCGATGCCGCCATCGAGGCCATCGTCGCCGCCGCCCGCACCGAGAAGATCGGCGACGGCAAGATCTTCGTGATGCCCGTCGAACAGGCGATCCGCATCCGCACCGGCGAAACCGGCGACGACGCGGTCTGATCGCGGCCGCCGACCAACAGGACTCCCGCGCGCGGCCGGCTTTGGCCGCCGGGCCGCAACTATGAAGAAAGGGAAGAGATGAACATCAAGGACGTCTTGAAGCTGATCGAGGATGAGGAGGTCGCCTATGTCGACGTCCGCTTTACCGATCCCAAGGGCAAGCTGCAGCACGTGACGCTGGACCGCGACCTGGTCGACGAGGACTTCTTCGAGGAAGGCTTCATGTTCGACGGCAGCTCGATCGCGGGCTGGAAGTCGATCGACCAGTCGGACATGAAGCTGATCCTGGATCCGGCATCGGCCTATATCGACCCGTTCTATGCCGAAAAGACGCTGTGCGTGCATTGCAACGTCGTCGAGCCGGACACGAACGAGCCCTATTCGCGCGACCCGCGCGGCACCGCCGCCAAGGCCGAGGCCTATCTGAAGGCGACGGGCATCGGCGACGTGGCCTATTTCGGCCCCGAGGCCGAGTTCTTCATCTTTGACGACGTGCGCTATTCGGTCACGCCGCAGAAGGTGTCGTTCCAGATCGACGCGGCCGACGCCGCCTGGAACACCGACACCGAATACGAGATGGGCAATACCGGCCACCGCGCCGCCCACAAGGGCGGCTATTTCCCGGTCAACCCGATCGACACCGCCCAGGACATCCGCGGCGAGATGCTGTCCACCATGAAGCGGATGGGCATGAAGGTCGACAAGCACCACCACGAGGTCGCGACCTGCCAGCACGAGCTGGGTCTGATCTTTGGCGGTCTTGTCGAGCAGGCCGACAACATCCAGAAATACAAGTACGTCATCCACAACGTCGCCCACGCCTATGGCAAGTCGGTGACGTTCATGCCCAAGCCCATGAAGGGCGACAACGGGTCTGGGATGCACGTGAACATGTCGATCTGGAAGGACGGCAAGCCGCTGTTCTCGGGCGACAAATATGCGGATCTGTCGCAGGAGGCGCTGTATTTCATCGGCGGCATCCTCAAGCATGCCAAGGCGCTGAACGCGCTGACCAACCCGTCGACCAACAGCTACAAGCGTCTGATCCCCGGTTTCGAGGCCCCCGTGCTGCGCGCGTTCTCGGCCCGCAACCGCTCGGGCTGCGTCCGCATTCCGTGGACGGAATCGCCGAAAGCCAAGCGGGTCGAAGCGCGTTTCCCCGACCCCTCGGCGAACCCCTATCTGTGCTTTGCAGCGCTGCTGATGGCGGGCCTGGACGGCATCAAGAACAAGATCGATCCGGGCCCGGCCTCGGACAAGGATCTGTACGACCTGCCGCCAGAGGAACTGGCCGAGATCCCGACCGTCTGCGGTTCCTTGCGCGAGGCGCTGGAGGAGCTGGAGAAGGACATGGACTTCCTGCTGCAGGGCGACGTGTTCACCCGCGACCAGCTGGAGGGCTATATCGCGCTGAAATGGGAAGAGGTCTATGCCTATGAGCATACCCCGCACCCCATCGAATACGCGATGTATTACAGCTGCTGATCCGTCAGGGATCATCACAGGGGGCGGCCTTCGGGCCGCCCCTTTGTCATGGCGGACACGCTTTGGTGATAGGGTGCAACGGACAGGGGGTTGCCTGCGTGTCTGATGGCATGGATCGCAACGATCCCCCTGTCACCGAAAGGACCTGAGCCATGAAAACCCTTCTGACCGCCGCCGCACTGTTCGGCATGACCGCCATTCCCGCCCTGGCCGCCACCGGCATGAACGAGCGCCCCGAGCTGGCCAAGCCCGAGCGCATGGTCCAGACCGTCGAACGCCGCGCGGGCGATCTGTACGAGACGCGCGACCTGGCGCGCCGCGGCCTGTCGGCCGATGACCGCGTGACGGTCACCGCGCTGCCGCGTTCGGGCCGGGCCGTGGATTACTCCAGCAGCAACGGCGGCTGAGGATCAGCCCCCCGCGACGAAGGGCAGGCGATAGCTGATCGCCTCGGCCAGGTGGCGGGTCAGGACAGTGTCCGACCCGTCCAGGTCCGCGATGGTGCGCGCGCTGCGCAGGATGCGGTGATAGCCGCGCGCCGACAGGCCCAGCTTTTCGGACGCCCTCAGGATCAGCGCGCGCCCCTCGGCATCGGGCGCCGCGATCTGCTCCAGCAGGGGCGGGGGCGCATCGGCATTGACCGTCACGCCGGGATGGTCGCGGAACCGGTGGGCCTGCACCGCGCGGGCCCGGGCCACGCGGGCGGCCACCACCGCCGAGGTGTCGCCGCGCGGCAGGTCCAGATCGGTCAGGCTGACGGCAGGCACCTCCAGCCGCAGGTCGAACCGGTCCATCAGCGGCCCCGATATCTTGCCCAGATAGCTGTCCCCGCAGACCGGCGCGCGCGAACAGGCACGCCCCGGATCGGCCAGATAGCCGCAGCGGCACGGGTTCGCCGCCGCGATCAGCAGGAACCGGCAGGGATAGCGGATATGCGCGCTGACCCGGCTGACAAAGACCTCTCCGGTCTCGACCGGCTGGCGCAGGCTTTCCAGCACCTTGCGGTCAAATTCCGGCAGCTCGTCCAGGAACAGCACGCCGTTATGGGCCAGGCTGATCTCTCCGGGCCTGGCCTTGGGGCCGCCGCCGACAATGGCGGGGGACGATGCCGTGTGATGGGGGCTTTGGAACGGGGCGCGGCGCGAGATCTTGCCGTTCTTCAGCAGGCCCGCGACGGAATGGACCATCGACGTCTCCAGCGCCTCGCGCGCGGTCAGGGGCGGCATCAGGCCGGGCAGGCGCGCCGACAGCATGGATTTGCCCGCACCGGGCGGGCCGACCATCAGCAGGTGATGGCGGCCAGCGGCGGCGATCTCCAACGCGCGTTTGGCGCGCTCCTGGCCGCGCACGTCAGACAGGCACAGGGGCTGGGGGCCGTCGACAACTTCTCCGGGGCGGGCGGGCGTGAGGGGCGCGCGGTCGGTCAGGTGATCGACCACGGCGCGCAGGGTATCGGCGGCCAGCACGGGGACCTGGTCGATCCACGCCGCCTCTGCGCCGCAGGCGCGGGGGCAGATCAGCGCGCGATCCTCATCGGCGGCGGCCACGGCGGCGGGCAGGGCGCCCGCGACCGCGACCAGCCGCCCGTCCAACGCCAGCTCGCCCAGGGCCACGCAGCGGGCCAGTTCGTCCCGGGGCACGATGTCCAACGCCGCCAGCACCGCCAGCGCGATGGGCAGGTCGAAATGCGAGCCTTCCTTGGGCAGGTCGGCGGGCGACAGGTTCACGGTCAGCCGCTTGTTCGGCAGCGCGATGGCCAGCGCGCCAAAGGCCGCGCGGACGCGTTCCTTGGCCTCGCTGACGGCCTTGTCGGGCAGGCCCACGATCGAAAAGCTGGGCAGGCCGGCCGCCACAGCGCATTGCACCTCGACCAGGCGGGCCTCGATGCCCTCAAAGGCCACGGAATAGGCGATGGCGACCATGTATCCCCCGTATCAGACCCCAATGGTTAACGGCCCCGGGCTTAAGAAAAGGTTAACGGGCGGGCTTTCCTTGCGGCAGCGGCCCCGCGTCGCTATCTGGGGCGCATGACGGACGGGGGCGGAATGCAGGGCAAGCGGATATTGCTGATCGTGGGCGGCGGGATCGCGGCCTTCAAGGCGCCGGCGCTGATCCGGCTGCTGCGCGCGACGGGTGCGTCGGTGACGCCGGTGTTGACGGCGGCGGGCGCACAGTTCACCACGCCCATGACCCTGTCCGTGCTGGCCGGAGAGCCGGTGCATGACACCCTGTGGGATCAGGGCGCCGAGGCCGAGATCGGCCATATTCAGCTGTCGCGCCGGGCCGATCTGGTCGTCGTGGCCCCGGCGACCGCCGATCTGATGGCGCGCATGGCGCAGGGGCTGGCGAATGATCTGGCCTCTACCCTGCTGCTGGCGACCGACAAGCGGGTGCTGATCGCGCCCGCGATGAACGTGCGGATGTGGGACCACCCCGCGACGCAGCGCAACCTGGCCACGCTGCGCG
The DNA here is from genome assembly GCF_001724535.1 of Paracoccus sp. SCN 68-21. Taxonomy (NCBI): domain Bacteria; kingdom Pseudomonadati; phylum Pseudomonadota; class Alphaproteobacteria; order Rhodobacterales; family Paracoccaceae; genus Paracoccus; species Paracoccus sp. SCN 68-21. The sequence goes on from NZ_MEES01000011.1 coordinate 8,218, forward strand.
GCGATGGCGTGCTGGTCGTGGGCCCCGATGAGGGCGACATGGCCTGCGGCGAATACGGCCCCGGTCGGATGGCCGAGCCGGAGGCGATCATGGCCGCGATCCGCGCGGCGCTGAGCGATGGGCCGCTGACGGGGCGGCATGTGATCGTGACCTCGGGGCCGACGCATGAGCCGATCGACCCTGTGCGCTATATCGCCAACCGCTCCAGCGGGGCGCAGGGGGCGGCGATTGCGGCGGCTTTGCGCGATCTTGGGGCGCGGGTCAGTTTCGTCACCGGCCCTGCATCCGTGCCCGCGCCGCAGGGCGTGGACGTGATCGCGGTCGAGACGGCGCAGCAGATGCGCGACGCGGTCGAGGCGGCGCTGCCTGCCGATGCGGCGGTAATGGCGGCGGCGGTGGCCGATTGGCACGTCGCGAACGGCAGCGACCAGAAGATCAAGAAGACCGGCACGCTGCCCAGCCTGCAGATGGCTGAAAACCCCGACATCCTGGCCTGGATCAGCCGCGATGCGCGGCGGCCGCGCCTGGTCGTGGGGTTCGCGGCGGAGACGCAGGACGTGACGGCCCATGCGACTGCCAAGCGGGTGCGCAAGGGCTGCGACTGGATCGTGGCGAATGATGTCAGCCCGGCCACGGGCATCATGGGCGGCAGCCACAATACCGTCACGCTGATCACCGAAGATGGCCCCGAGGACTGGCCGCGCATGGACAAGCACGCGGTCGCGGCCCGGCTGGCCGCGCGCATTGCAGAGGCACTGGCATGAGAACCTATCTGGACTGGAACGCCACCACGCCGCTGCGCGCGGAGGTCAAGGCCGCGATCATCGAGGGCCTGGAGATTTCGGGCAACCCCTCCTCGGTCCATACCGAGGGGCGGGCGGCCAAGATGGCGCTGGAACGCGCCCGCGAGCAGCTGGCCGTGGCTTTGGGTGCGGATGGGGCAGACGTGGTCTTTACCGCCGGCGCGACCGAGGCGGCGGCCATGGTCCTGGGGCAGGGCGGGTTCCACTGCGCGCCGGTGGAGCACAGCGCCGTCAAGGTCTGGTGCGAGGCCGATCTGGCGGTCGACGGCAACGGGATCGTCACCGTCACCGACCCCGCGCGGACCAGCCTGCAGCTGGCCAATAACGAGACGGGCGTGATGCAGGAGCTACCGCAGGGGCTGCATTCCAGCGATCTGACGCAGGCCTTCGGCAAGGTGCCGATGGCGTTCAACTGGCTGGGCGTGACGGCGGGATTCGTCAGCGCGCACAAGCTGGGCGGGCCCAAGGGCATCGGCGCGCTGATCCTGCGCAAGGGCACCGACCTTCCCCCGCTGATCAAGGGCGGCGGGCAGGAGCAGGGCCGCCGCGCAGGGACCGAGAACCTGATCGGCATCCTGGCCTTTGCCGCCGCGGCCACGGCGGCGCAGCGCGATCTGGACGCCGGGCTGTGGGACGAGGTCGCTGCACGGCGCGATGCGCTGGAGGCGCAGCTCTGCGACATCGCGCCCGGCGCGGTGATCGTGGGAAAGGCGGCGCGACGCTTGCCGAACACGACATGCCTTCTTACATCGGGATGGAAGGGCGAAACCCAGGTCATGCAGATGGATCTGGCGGGCTTCGCGATCTCGGCCGGCTCGGCCTGTTCGTCGGGCAAGGTCCGGGCAAGCGGGGCGCTGCAGGCGATGGGGTTTGACGATCAGCTTGCGCAATCGGCGATCCGGATCTCGATAAGCCCCGCTGTGGGGGACGATCAGATCAACCGATTTGCGGATGCCTGGAAAAAGGCGTATTCACGCTGGCGCGACAGGAATGGACCGATTGCGGCCATTTGAGGAAAAGGACAGAAGGATGACGGACATCACCGATCTTGAGGTGCGCGAGGGCGTTGACCGGGAAACGGTCGAGACTGTCCAGAACATGGGCAGCTACAAATACGGCTGGAACACCGAGATCGAGATGGACTACGCCCCCAAGGGCGTGAACGAGGATATCGTCCGTCTGATCTCGAAGAAGAACGACGAGCCGGAATGGATGACCGAATGGCGGCTGGAAGCCTATCGCCGTTGGGTCACCATGACCGAGCCGAAATGGGCGATGCTGAACTATCCTGAGATCGACTATCAGGATCAGTATTACTACGCCCGCCCGGCCAGCATGACGGAAAAGCCGAAATCGCTGGACGAGGTCGATCCCAAGCTGTTGGCGACCTATGAAAAGCTGGGCATCCCGCTGCGCGAGCAGATGATCCTGGCCGGCGTCGAGGGCGCTGAGGACGCGCCCGCCGAGGGTCGCCGCGTGGCCGTGGACGCCGTCTTTGACAGCGTCAGCCTGGGCACGACCTTCAAGGACGAGCTGGCCAAGGCCGGGGTCATCTTCTGTTCGATCAGCGAGGCGATCCGCGAGCATCCCGACCTGGTCAAGAAGTACCTGGGCTCGGTCGTTCCGCAGTCGGACAACTATTTCGCGACGCTGAACAGCGCCGTGTTCTCGGATGGCAGCTTTGTCTACATCCCGCCGGGCGTGAAGTGCCCGATGGAGCTGTCGACCTATTTCCGCATCAACGCGGAGAATACCGGCCAGTTCGAGCGCACCCTGATCATCGCCGACAAGGGCAGCCATGTCAGCTATCTGGAAGGCTGCACCGCACCCAAGCGCGACACCAACCAGCTGCATGCCGCGGTCGTCGAGCTGGTGATTCTGCAGGATGCCGAGATCAAGTATTCGACCGTCCAGAACTGGTTCCCCGGCGACGAGGACGGCAAGGGCGGCATCTACAACTTTGTCACCAAGCGCGCCGATTGCCGGGGCGACCGGGCCAAGGTCATGTGGACGCAGGTCGAGACCGGATCGGCGATCACCTGGAAATACCCGTCCTGCATCCTGCGCGGCAATGAGAGCCAGGGCGAGTTCTATTCGATCGCCATCGCCAACAACCACCAGCAGGCGGATACCGGGACCAAGATGATCCATCTTGGCAAGAACACCCGGTCCCGCATTGTTTCGAAAGGCATTTCTGCGGGTCATGCGCAGAACACCTATCGCGGTCTGGTGACCATGCATCCGCGCGCCACCAATAGCCGGAACTATACCCAGTGCGACAGCCTGCTGATCGGCGACAAGTGCGGCGCGCATACCGTGCCCTATATCGAGGTCAAGAACACCTCCAGCCGGGTCGAGCACGAGGCCACGACCAGCAAGGTCGATGACGATCAGCTGTTCTACTGCCGCTCGCGCGGGATGGACGAGGAAGAGGCCGTGGCGCTGGTCGTCAACGGGTTCTGCCGCGAGGTCCTGCAGGCGCTGCCCATGGAATTCGCCATGGAGGCGCAGGCGCTGGTCGCGATCTCGCTGGAAGGCTCGGTGGGCTGATATTCCGGCCGGGCCAGGGGGCCCGGCCACCATAGATGCGGCGCCCCGGTGGCGCCTTTGCCGTTTGAGGGAAATATGCTGAAAATCAACAACCTGCACGTCAAACTTGAGGAAGAGGACAAGCAGATCCTGAAGGGTCTGACCCTGGAGGTTCCCGCCGGAGAGGTCCATGCCATCATGGGTCCGAACGGGTCGGGCAAGTCCACCCTGTCCTATGTCCTGTCGGGCCGCGACGGCTATGAGGTCACCGAGGGCAGCGCCACGCTGGAGGGAGCAAGCCTGCTGGACATGGAGCCGGAGGAGCGTGCCGCCGCGGGCCTGTTCCTGGCGTTCCAGTATCCGGTCGAGATTCCCGGCGTGGGCAACATGACCTTCCTGCGCACCGCCGTGAACGCACAGCGCAAGGCGCGCGGCGAGGCCGAGCTGACCGCCGGAGAGTTCCTGAAGGTGGTCCGCGCCAAGGCCGCCGATCTGCAGATCAGCCCCGACATGCTCAAGCGCCCGGTCAACGTGGGCTTTTCGGGCGGCGAGAAGAAGCGCAACGAGATCCTGCAGATGGCCATGCTGGAGCCGCGCATGTGCATCATGGATGAGACCGACAGCGGTCTGGACGTCGATGCGATGCGCCTGGTCAGCGACGGCGTGAATGCGCTGCGCAGCCCGGACCGCAGCTTTCTGGTCATCACCCACTATCAGCGCCTGCTGAGCCACATCCAGCCCGACGTCGTGCACATCATGGCCAATGGCCGCATCATCAAGTCGGGCGGCCCCGACCTGGCGCTGGAAGTCGAAGAGAACGGCTATGGCGATCTTCTGGCGGAGGCCGGCTGATGTCCGAATCTGCCGTTCAGGAATTGCAGACCCCGCAGGTCAGCGGCACGGCGCGGCCTGCCGGGGCGCTGGATGCGCGTCTGGCGCGAATGGATCTGCCGCAGGGCGGGTTCTCGGCCCGCGCACGGGCCGATGCGCTGTCGCGTCTGCGCGCCGCCGGGCTGCCCGGCCCGCGTGACGAATACTGGCGCTATACCGATCCGCGTCCCTTCACCGCCGCCAGCCCGCAGGCCCTGCCGGTCGATGGCGGCCCGGAATCGCCGCTGTTTGCGGCGCGCGACAAGCTGACCCTGGTCTTTGTCGACGGGCTGTTCGATGCCGCGGCGTCCGACGATCTGTCGCTGGAGGGCGTCGAGATCACCACCCTGGCGCAGGCCGATCAGGCCGGTTCGCATTGGGCCGCCGATCTGTATGGCGCGCTGGAGCTGGCGGGGCAGAGCCCGGTCAGCCGCCCCTTTGCCACGCTGAACACCGCCGCCGCCCGCGACGGGGTGCTGATCCGCGTGACGGGCAAGCCCGCGAAACCTGTGCATGTGCTGCACCGGCGCGGTTCGGATGCGTCTGACGCCGTCTGGCACCATGTCATCCGGGTCGAATCCGGGGCCGAGCTGACGCTGCTGGAGAGCGGCGTGGTGGGCGCGCGGTCGAATGGCATGATCGAGGCCGATCTGGCACAGGGCGCCAAGCTGCACCACATCACCGCCAAGCGGGCCAATGACCCCAGGGTCGGCCTGTCGCATCTGTTCGCCCGCGTGGGCGCGGAGGCGGTGCTGAAAAGCTTTGCGCTGGTCGTGAACGGCACCACCATGCGCCACGAGGCGATCGTGGACATGGTCGGCGACGATGCCGTGGCCCATGTCGCGGCGGCGGTTCTGGGCGACGGCAATGTGGGGCCATTCCATCACGACGACACGGTCTTCATCACCCATGGCGCGCTGCGCGGCGAAAGCCGCCAGGTGTTCAAGAAGGTGCTGAAGAACGGCGCGGTCGGCGTGTTCCAGGGCAAGATCCTGGTCAAGAACGGCGCGCAGAAGACCGATGGCTATCAGATCAGCCAGGCGCTGCTGCTGGACGAGGCCAGCCAATTCCTGGCCAAGCCAGAGCTGGAGATCTATGCCGATGACGTGAAATGCTCTCACGGCTCGACCACCGGGGCGATCGACGAGGATGCGCTGTTCTACCTGCGCTCTCGCGGGGTGCCGCATGAGCGCGCGATCGTGTTCCTGGTGCTGTCCTTCCTGGCCGACGCCCTGGAGGAGGTCGAGGATGAGACCCTGCGCGACGAGATCAACGAACGGCTGGACGCGTGGCTGACCGACCGCCCGCGGGGCTAGGGCGCCCACGCGGCGGCATGGTGCTGCGCGTGCTGGAAAGCTGGTGGGCCCCGCGCCGGGTGGTGCGGGGCCTGCAGGCCATGCCGGACAGCGTGCAACTGGTCGTGCTGATGCTGGCGATGCTGATCACGCTGATCGGGCAGGGGCCGGGACTGGCGCGCGCAGCCCAGCTGGACCCCTCCATCCCGCTGGACGCGCGGGTCGGGGGTGCGGCTTTGGGGACCGTGTTCATGATGCCGCTGCTGGCCTATGCCGTGGCAGGGGTGACGGGTCTGCTGTCCCGCCTGACGCCCTGGCGGCTGGAGGCGCGGCACGCGCGGCTGGCGCTGTTCTGGGCGCTGCTGGCGGTGGCGCCCGCGACATTGCTGTCCGGGATGGTGGCGGGGCTGATCGGCCCGTCCCCGGCGTTGACCCTGACCCGCACGGTGGCGGGCGTGGGATTTCTGTTCATCTGGGGCGCCGGGATCGCGGCGCTGGCGAGACGCTCATGACCTTCGACGACTTCAAGGCGCTGGCGCGCCAGACGCTGCGCAACCCCGAACAGGCGGCCCGTTGGCTGATCGGGCAGGGCTGGCCGATGCAGGTCCGCTGGATGGCGCTGGTCCTGGCGGTGTCTCTGTCGGGGGTGCTGGCATTCGTGTCGACCCTGCTGTTCCCGGTGCCTGAGGGTCAGGCTACGATCCTGCCCATCGCGGGCCAGCCGCTGGTCCTGGCGGGGATGCAGCTGGTCGCCATCGTGCTGGGCGCGGGGCTGATGGCGGGCGTCGGGCGCATGTTCGGCGGCCATGGCCGGTTCGAGGACGCGCTGCTGCTGGCCGTCTGGATCGAGGCGATGCTGCTGATCGTGCAGGCCGCCCAGATCGTCGTGTCGCTGATCCTGCCGCCGCTGGCGGGCATTCTGGGCATCCTGGCCATCGCGCTGTTCCTGTGGCTGACCGTCCAGTTCACCAAGGCGCTGCACGGCTTTACCAGTGGCCCCAAGGTGCTGCTGGTGATGTTTGGCACGCTGATGGCGATGGGGTTCGTCCTGTCCTTCTTCATGGCCGCGCTTGGCCTCATGCCGGAGATGCCGCAATGAGTTTCGACGTCGATGCCGTCCGCGCCGACTTTCCGATCCTGTCGCGGCAGGTGAACGGCCGGCCCCTGGTCTATCTGGACAACGGCGCCAGCGCGCAAAAGCCGCAGGTGGTGATCGACGCGATCAGCCACGCCTATGAGGGCGAATACGCCAACGTCCATCGCGGCCTGCATTTCCTGTCGAACCTGGCCACCGAAAACTATGAGCGCGTGCGGGGGATCATCGCGCGGTTCCTGAACGCGCCCGAGAGTGAGATCATCTTCACCTCCGGCTCGACCGAGGCGCTGAACCTGGTCAGCTACGGTTGGGCCGCGCCGCGCCTGCAGGCGGGCGATGAGATCGTGCTGTCCCTGCTGGAACATCACGCCAATATCGTGCCGTGGCATTTCCTGCGCGAACGTCAGGGCGTGGTGCTGAAATGGGTCGAACCCGATGCCGATGGCAGCCTGCCGCCGGAAAAGGTGCTGGCCGCGATCACGCCGCGCACCCGGATGATCGCCCTGACGCATATGTCGAACGTGACCGGCACGGTCGTGGACATCGCCGCCATTCGTAAGGGCACCGACCTGCCGATGGTGGTCGACGGGTCTCAGGCGGCGGTCCACATGCCGGTGGACCTGTCCACGCTTGGCGCCGATTTCTACTGCGTGACCGGGCACAAGCTGTATGGCCCCTCGGGGTCGGGCGCGATCTGGATCAGGGCCGACCGTCAGGCCGAGATGCGCCCCTTTCTGGGCGGTGGCGACATGATCCGCACCGTGTCGCGCGACACCGTCACCTATAACGACGGCCCGCTGCGGTTCGAGGCGGGCACGCCCGGCATCGTCAACCAGATCGGCCTGGGCGTCGCGCTGGAATACATGATGTCCCTGGGGATGGAGAATATCGCCGCGCACGAACGCGCCTTGCGTGATTACGCGCGCGGTCGCCTGCGCGAGCTGAACTGGCTGCAGGTCCAGGGCGATGCGGCAGACAAGGGTGCGATCTTTTCCATGACGATGGAGGGGGCGCATGCGCACGATATCTCGACCATCCTCGACAAGAAGGGAATCGCCGTGCGTGCGGGCGCGCATTGCGCCATGCCCTTGATGGAGCATCTGGGCCTGAACGCCACCGCCCGCGCCAGTTTCGCGATGTACAACACGCAGGCAGAAGTCGACGCACTGATCGAAGGTTTGACCTTCTGCCGAGAGCTTTTCGCCTGAATCTTGCAAAGATTCGGGCAGTCGCCGAAGATTGCCCGATAATTCTTGCCCGACGCCGGGAATGTCTGCATCCCTGACCCATCATCAGCGATGGGGGCGGCAATGGCCGAGGTTCTGGTTCTGGGTGCGGGCATGGTCGGGGTTTCGACCGGATTGGCGCTGCAGGCGCGCGGGCATGACGTCACCATCATCGAGCGCGGCGTGCCGGGGCGCGAGACCAGCTATGGCAATGCCGGCCTGATCCAGACCGAGGCGGTCGAGCCTTATGCCATGCCCTTGTCGCCCGGCGCGCTGTTCCAGATCGCGCTTGGGCGCGGCTATGACGTGAAATGGACGCCCGCGGGGTTGCTGTCGCAGCTGGGCGCTGTCGCGACCTATGCGTGGAATTCGCGGCCCGCCGCGCATAAGCGGGCGTCGGTCACCTGGGGCAAGCTGATCCGCCAGTCGACCGACCGGCACGGGCCCCTGATCGCCGCGGCGGGCGCGGATAACATCATCCGCCGCAACGGCTATATCGAGATCCACCGCACCCCCGCCCGCATGGACAAGGCCCGCCAGACCGCCGAACGCTTCGCCACCGAATTCGGCGTCCAGGCCCGCCTGATGACCGGGGCCGAGCTGCGCGCGATGGAACCGTCGATCCGCATCGAGGTCGAGGGCGCGACCCATTGGTCGGACAGCTGGAACTGCGCCGATCCGGGCGGGTTGGTGGCCAGCTATGCGGCGCTGTTCCAGAAGAATGGCGGGCGCATCGTCAATGGCGATGCGGGCGATCTGCACCGCCACGGCGCGGGCTGGCGCGCGGACGAGGCCGTGGGCGAACACGCGGTGATCGCGCTTGGACCGTGGTCACCGATGCTGACGCAGCGCTTCGGCCTCAAGGTGCCGATGGTGTTCAAGCGCGGCTATCACAAGCATTACCACATGGAGCTGCCGCCCCATCATCCGATCGCCGATTTCGGCAATTCGGTCGTGATGTCGCCCATGCGGCGGGGCCTGCGCATCGCCACCGCGGCCGAGCTGACCCCCCATCCGCGCCTGTCGCCCCCGCAGCTGCGCCATGGCGAAAAGGCCGCGCGTGCGCTGTTCGACATCGGTGCGGCGGTCGAGGCCGAGCCTTGGACCGGGCGTCGCCCCTGCATGCCCGACATGCTGCCCGTGGTGGGCCGCGTGCCGGACCAGCCGAACCTGTGGGCGCATTTCGGGCACGGCCACCAGGGGTTCACCCTGGGTCCGGTCACGGCGGAAATCCTGGCTGATGAGATGTCGGGCGGCGAGGGCTGGGCGGAACTTCAACCCGCGCGCCTGAAACGCGGTTGAAACCGGGCGGCTGCCATCACATCTTGGGTGCAACGCCGAACGGATCAGGAACCCCATGGGTCACAACAACACCAACGCGCCCGTCGCGCGTCCCATCGAAGTGACCCGCCCCAAGCTTGAGGGCGGGAAGCGTTTTGTCCTGCACAGCGAATTCGCCCCCGCGGGCGATCAGCCCACCGCGATCAAGGAGCTGGTCGCGGGCGTCGCCGCGGGCGAGCGTGACCAGGTGCTGCTGGGCGCGACAGGCACCGGCAAGACCTTCACCATGGCCAAGATCATCGAGGAGACGCAGCGCCCCGCGATCATCCTGGCCCCCAACAAGACGCTGGCCGCCCAGCTTTACGGCGAATTCAAGGGCTTCTTCCCCGAGAACGCGGTCGAATACTTCGTCAGCTACTACGATTACTATCAGCCCGAGGCCTATGTTGCCCGCAGCGATACCTATATCGAGAAGGAATCGCAGATCAACGAGGCCATCGACCGGATGCGCCACAGCGCCACCCGCGCGCTGCTGGAGCGCGACGACGTGATCATCGTGGCCTCGGTCAGCTGCATCTATGGCATCGGCTCGGTCGAGACCTATTCGGCGATGACCCAGGACATGGTCGTGGGCGACAGCTATGATCAGCGCGAATTCCTGGGTCAGCTGGTGGCGCAGCAGTACAAGCGGCTGGACACCAGCTTTCAGCGCGGCGCCTTCCGCGTGCGCGGCGATCTGGTCGAGGTCTGGCCCGCCCACCTTGAGGACCGCGCCTGGCGGTTCGATTTCTTCGGCAACGAGCTGGAGGCGATCACCGAATTCGATCCGCTGACCGGGGTCAAGACCGACAGCTTCAAGCAGATCCGCATCTATGCCAGCAGCCATTATGTGACGCCGCGTCCGACGCTGCAGCAGGCCATCAAGGGCATCAAGCAGGAACTGGCCATGCGCCTGAAGCAGCTGACCGAGGAGGGCAAGCTGCTGGAGGCGCAACGGCTGGAGCAGCGCACGGCCTTTGATATCGAGATGCTGGAGGCCACTGGCGTCTGCAACGGCATCGAAAACTACAGCCGCTATCTGACCGGGCGCGCGCCGGGCGAACCGCCCCCCACGCTGTTCGAGTTCATCCCCGACAATGCCATCGTGTTCGCGGACGAAAGCCACGTCTCGGTGCCGCAGATCGGCGGCATGTATCGGGGCGACTTTCGGCGCAAGTTCACGCTGGCGGAACACGGGTTCCGCCTGCCGTCCTGCATGGACAACCGCCCGCTGAAGTTCGAGGAGTGGGACGCGATGCGGCCCCAATCGGTGTTCGTCAGCGCCACGCCCGCGCAGTGGGAGATGGACCAGACCGGCGGCGTCTTCACCGAACAGATCATCCGCCCTACCGGCCTTCTAGACCCAAGGATCGAGATAAGGCCGGTCGAGATGCAGGTGGACGACCTGCTGGACGAGGTGCGCCGCGTCACCGCCGCCGGCTACCGCACGCTGGTCACCACCCTGACCAAGCGCATGGCCGAGGATCTGACCGAATACCTGCACGAGCAGGGCATCAAGATCCGCTACATGCACAGCGACATCGACACGATCGAGCGGATCGAGATCTTGCGCGACCTGCGGTTGGGCGCGTTCGACGTGCTGGTGGGCATCAACCTGCTGCGCGAGGGGTTGGACATTCCCGAATGCGGGCTGGTCGCCATCCTGGATGCCGACAAGGAGGGCTTTCTGCGGTCCGAGACCTCGCTGATCCAGACCATCGGCCGCGCCGCCCGGAACGAGGACGGACGCGTCATCATGTATGCCGACCGCATCACCGGCAGCATGGAACGCGCCATGGCGGAAACGGAACGTCGCCGCGAAAAGCAGATCGCCTACAACGAACTGCACGGCATCACGCCGCAAACCGTCCGCAAGAACGTCGAGGATGTTCTGGCCGGTCTGTGGGCGGGCGACACCGACCAGTCGCGCGTCACCACCAAGGTGAACAAGCCGATGGTGGGCGCGAACCTGGCCGCCCATCTGGACGCGATGCGCACCCAGATGCGAAAGGCCGCCGAGAACCTGGAGTTCGAGGAGGCCGCGCGTCTGCGCGACGAGGTCAAGCGGCTGGAGGCGGTGGATCTGGCGATCTCGGACGATCCCATGGCGCGCCAGTCGGTGATCGAGGAGGCCGCCGAGGCCGCCGTCAAGTCATCGGGCCGCTCGACCGCCGGGCGCGCGGGGCAGCGCGGCGGCAACAAGCGGTCCAAGCGGGGGCGTTAACCGCAGGCGATGCCGGTGATCCAGCCCTTGGCATCCAGGAACATGGTCAGGCGCGCGGGGTTGAAATCGCGCGTCATCACCCGCTCGGGGCCGACCTCGCGCTTGCGCAGGTTGGGGGGCAGCAGAACTTCCCCGATGTTTCGGCCGACCAGGGCCTGGTGGCGTTCGGGGCTGCATTGCGCGCCGTCAACCGTATAGGGGCTTGCGCCGCAGGCCCCCAGGGCAAGGGTTAGCAGCGACGCGCCGATCAGCGTGACGCGCAGGGTAGGGCGGGGGGTGGCTGTCATGGAGGCGCCTCTCTCGTGGTAAAGGGGTGGTGCTGGCAACGGAACCTGCCAAGCGCGTTGCGGTTCCGGCAGGGGCGATGCTGGCGGGGCTTGATCCGCCCGCCGGATTTGGCGATACAGCCTGCAGGCCATTCCGAAGGATATCCCATGATCGTCCGCATTTACCAGCCCGCCCGCACCGCGATGCAATCCGGCACCGCCAAGACCAAGGGCTGGATGCTGGAATTCCCGCCCTCGGACGCGCGCGAGGTCGATCCGCTGATGGGCTGGACCAGCAGCCGCGACACCCAGAGCCAGGTCCGCCTGCGCTTTGACACCCGCAAGCAGGCCGAGGATTACGCCCGCGAGAACGGCCTGGAGTTCATCGTCCAGGAACCGCATCGCCGCGCCCAGAACGTCCGCCCCCGCGGCTATGGCGAGAACTTTGCCACCGACCGCCGGGCACCCTGGACCCACTGACCCCTCCCAATGCCTGACGCCGCCGTGGCGATGGGCTGCGACCCTGTCCCGGCCGCCTTCGGGCGGCCCTCTGCATGTCGGAAGGCGCGCATGACCATCACCCATCTTGTCACCCATTCCGGGGGCTTTCACGCCGACGAACTGCTGTCCTCGGTCGTCCTGACGCGGCTGTTTCCCGATGCCCGCATCATCCGCACGCGCGACGCCGACTGGATCACGCCCGCGCCGGACCGGGTGATCTATGATGTGGGGCGCGACCACGACACCGCGCGGCTGATCTTTGATCACCACCAGAAGAACCCGCCGCTGCGCGCGGACGGCCAGCCCTTCAGCAGCTTCGGTCTGATCTGGCAGCAATTCGGGCAGGACTATCTGCGGGCGCTGGCCGTCCCGGAGGATCACGTCGCGTCGATCCATACGGGCTTCGACGCCGATTTTGTCCTGCCCATCGACCTTGTGGACAACGGCGCGCTGTCGCCCGAGGGGCCGCTGGCCGACCTGTCCCTGCCGCTGCTACTGGAGAGCCTCAAGCCGGTGTTCGACGACCGCGACCCGGAAGCCGAGGATCGCGCCTTTGACCGCGCGCTGACCATCGCCCGTGCCTTTGTCGAGGCCGCCTTGGCGCGCAAGGCGGCCAAGCGGCGCGCCGAAGGGGTCGTCCTGCAGGCCATCGCCGCCGCCGGGACGGGCGCGGTGCTGGAACTGCCGATGGGCATGCCGTTCCGGGGCGCCATCGACAAGGCAGGCGCCGATCACCTGCTGTTCGTGGTCAGCCCCCGCGATACCGACTGGTGCGTGACCGGCATCCGCCGCGACGCGGAGGGCTTTGCCCTGCGCGCCGATCTGCCCGAGGCTTGGGCCGGGCTGACCGATGCCGCGCTGGAGGCCGCGTCGGGCGTGCCGGGCGCGCGGTTCTGCCACAACGCGCGTTTCATCGCGGTGGCCGCCGACCGCGACGCGGCGCTGCGCCTGGCGCATCTGGCCGTGGCCGCCGCGCAACCGGAGCCCTGATCCGGCCGCCCGCGGGGGGTTGCACCCGTCCGTGGCTGGGCTAGGACTGAGGACACCGCGCGCCGCGGTCACGGCTCCGCAGGAGGTCGATCCATGCCCGATCACGCGATGCTGCGCCGCCAATGGCGCAAGGTCCGGCGGACGGCCTTCTGGCTGGCGCTTCTGGTGCCCCTGTCCGTGGCCATCGGCTCGGCGGTCGCCCTGTTCCTGTGGTCGCTGGATCGCGCGACGCAGGCGCGGTTCGATCTGCCTTGGCTGATCTGGCTGATGCCGGTCGCGGGCTTTGTGATGGTCTGGGCCTATCAGCGTTTCGGCGGGACCTCCGGGGCAGGCAACAACCTGATCGTCGATGAGATCCACCAGCCCGGCGGCGGCGTGCCCCTGCGCATGGCGCCGTTCATCCTGGTCTCGACCGTGCTGACCCATCTGGTCGGCGGATCGGCGGGGCGCGAGGGGACGGCCGTGCAGATCGGCGGCGCGTTGGCCGGGGGGCTGGGGCGGCGGCTGGCGCTGGACCCGGCCTCGCGGCGCATCCTGCTGATCTGCGGGATCGCTGCGGGGTTCGGCGCGGTCTTCGGCACGCCGCTGGCAGGCGCGATCTTTGCGCTGGAGGTGCTGATGATCGGCCGCATCCAGTACGACGCCCTGCTGCCCGCGCTGGTCGCGGCGTTGATCGGCGACTGGACGGTGCTGGCCTGGGGCGTGGGCCATGTGCATTATCAGATCAGCTTCATCCCCACCGATGTCGTCGGCTGGTTCGGTGTGGACCTGCTGCTGCTGGCCAAAGTGGCGGTGGCCGGGCTGGCTTTCGGCCTCTGCGCGCGGGCCTTTGCCGAGGCGTCGCACGGGCTGACGGCGCTGTGGACGCGCTTTGTGCCCTATGCGCCGCTGCGCCCGGTGATCGCGGGGGTGCTGATCCTGGCGCTGGTCCATGCGCTGGACACACGCGCCTATCTGGGCCTGGGCGTCTGGAGCGCAATCCCCGGCGATCCGACGCTGGTGGGGTTCCTGCAGTCGGGTCAAACCGACTACACCAGCTGGTTCTGGAAATTCCTGTTCACGGTCATCACCCTGTCCGCGGGCTTCAAAGGCGGAGAGGTGACGCCGCTGTTCTTCATCGGCGCGGGCCTTGGTGTGGCCTTGGGGTCGCTGATGGGGGTGCCCACGGACCTGATGGCGGCGATCGGCTTTGTCGCGGTCTTTGCCGGGGCCACCAACACGCCTCTGGCCTGCGTCGTCATGGGGATCGAGCTGTTCGGCGCCACCCATGCCGTGCCCCTGGCCATCGGCTGCTTTACCGCCTATGCGGCCTCGGGGCACGGCTCGATTTATGGCGCGCAGCGGGTCGCGGTGCCCAAATCCGCCGATGCCGCACCGGGCGATCCGCAGCTGCCGCTGCATCGTTGGCGGCAATCGCGCCGCGATAAGGGGCAGGGCTGATGCGCCGCCCCCCCGACCTCTATCTGATGCGCCACGGAGAGACCGCCTGGAACCGGGAGGGACGCCTGCAGGGTCGCGGCGATTCGGCCCTGACGGCGCGGGGTCGGCAGCAGGCGGCATGGCTGGGCGATCTGACGCGCGACGTCGCGGGCGCGTGCCTGTCCAGCCCGCTTGGCCGGGCCGATCAGACCGCGCGGATCGCGTTCGGTGCCGCCGTCCCCCTCGACCCCCGCCTGGCCGAGATCTGCGTCGGCCACTGGTCCGGCGCGTTGGAGCATGACCTGCGCTGCGCCCATCCCGACCTGTTCGCGGGCGGTCCGCTGGACTGGTACGACCGCTGCCCCGGAGGTGAGGGGCTGGCCGCGCTGCGGGCGCGGTGCCGGGCGTTTCTGGACGACCTGACCGGCCCCACGCTGGTTGTCACGCATGGTATCACGCTGCGCATGCTGCGGCTGCTGGTCCTGGACCTGCCCGATCTGGCCTGCGGGACGGTGTGGCAGGGCGGCGTCCATGTCCTGCGCGGCGGGGCCGAGACGGTGCTGCGCCATCCGCAGGACATTTAGTCGCGCATCAGGGCTTGCAAACCCGGCGCGGCGGGGGTTTATTCCCGCCGGGCTGGCCCGTTAGCTCAGTGGTAGAGCGTCCCGTTTACACCGGGCCGGTCGGGAGTTCGAATCTCTCACGGGCCACCATCGACCCGCACTGCGCCGGTTACTTCTTGCGCGCCGCGACCGCGTTCGACACGACATCCTTGGTGCTGGGCGCCGATGCGTTTGTCTTGGGCTTTTCCTTCTTCGGCTTCTTCTCGTCGCGCTTGCGCTTGTCCATGCCCTTGGCCATGTCTCAACTCCTGATGGACCGCCGGAAAGAGAGCGGATGCCCCAGCATAGCGCGTTTCGGGGCGGGCGACAGACAAATCCCCGGCATGCCCCGTCCCTTGGCAGAGGCCCAATGCCGCCTGCCTCACGCGCACCATGACGCAGGTGTCAGCGGCCGGGGCGGTTGACCTGCGGGCCGCAAGAAACCATCTAGGGCACAGGTTCAGGGCGCGCATGCAGCCCGACGGTCGCTGCATGGCCGGTTTTTATTGTGAATGGGACGGTCATGGCGCGGTATCTGTCTTCCTCCACGCTGGTTTTTCTGGCGATCCTGGGGTTTCTGGCCTTCTGGATCGGCGGCGGCATGCTGAACCGCCAGCCCCCCGAACAAGCCGCCCCCGTTGAGGCGGCGGTGCCGCATGTCGCGGCCAGCCTGTCGGTCGCCGAAGAGATCGTGCCGCGCACCGTGCTGTTCGGCAATGTGGTGCCCGACCAGACCTCGATCCTGCGCGCGCGCACCGCAGGCATCGTCGAGGAGGTCGTCCGCCAGGGCGACACCGTCACTCAGGGCGATCAGCTGGCGCGTCTGTCCGCCGATGACCGCGAGGCGGGCGTGGCCCGCGCCCAGGCCGCCGTCGGATCGGCCGAGCGCGACTATGACGCAGCCCGCCAGCTGCGCGAACGCGGCGTGACCTCCGAGGCCGAGCTGCAGTCGCGCTTTGCCCAGCTGGAATCCGCGCGGGCCGAGCTGCGCGCCGCCGAGCTGGAGCTGCAGAACACCCGCCTGACCGCGCCCATCACCGGCACCGTCAGCAATGTCATGGCCGAGCTGGGCAGCTTCGTCGATGCCGGCGGCGAGGTCCTGGAGATCGTCCGGAACGACCCCCTGGTCGCCCAGATCGAGGTCCGCCAGTCCGAGATCACCGCGATCCGCCAGGGCCAGGAGGCCGATGTCGTGTTCCAGGGCGGTCACGAGGCCGTGGGCCGCGTGCGCTTTATCTCTCCGGTGGCGACGGCGCAGACCCGCACCTTCCGGGTCGAGCTGGAGGTGCCGAACCTCAATGCCGCGATCCCCGCGGGCCTCAGCGCGCAGATATCGCTGGCGCTGGAGGGGGTGCGGGCGCATCGCCTGTCGCCCGCGCTGATCCGGCTGGACGATGCCGGGCGCATCGGCGTCTTCGTGGTCGACGGCGACGACGAGACGCTGCGCTTTGCCCCGGTCGAGATCGCCCAGGCCCGCGCCGAGGCGATCTGGGTCACCGGCCTGCCTGACCGCGCGCGCATTGTCACCATCTCTCAGGGTGCGCTAAGCGATGGGCAAAAGGCCCGCATCAGCGACACCCCCGAGGCCTATCGCGACGTGGTGGGGGCGGGCTCTGCGGAACCCGCACCCCCCGGTTCGGCGGCCGATCTGATCGGTGCGGCCAATGCCGCGCCGGTGGCCGCGCCATGAATGCGCTGATCGCGGCGGGGTTTTCGCGCGCCCGCACGGTCCTGCTGATCATGGTCGCGCTGATCGGGTCGGGGTTCATGGCCTATGTGACCATCCCCAAGGAATCGATGCCCGAGGTCGATATCCCGATCTTCATCGTCAACGTTACCTATAGCGGCGTCAGCGCCGAGGATGCCGCCACCCTGCTGGCCGAGCCGATCGAGCGTCAGGTGAACGCGCTGGACGGTCTGCGCCGGATGGAGACCGTGGCCAGCGAGGGTTTCGCCTCGGTCACGCTGGAGTTCCGGCCCGGCTTTGACCAGGACAGCGCGCTGCAATCGGTCAAGGACGCGGTGGACGACGCCGCCCCCGACATCCCGCCCGAGGCCGACGGCCCCTTCGTGCGCGAAATCGACATGGCGACCTTTCCCATCCTGACCGTGGCCCTGTCCGGCCCGGTCCCCGAGCGCGAACTGATCCGCCTTGGCCGCCAGCTCAGCGACCGCATCGAGACGGTCAGCGGCGTGCTGCAGGCCGACCTGACCGGCGAGCGCGAGGACCAGCTGGAGATCCTGATCGACCCCCTGGCGCTGGAGACCTATGGCATCTCTCCGGACCAGCTGTCGCAGGCGATTCGCGCCAACAACCAGCTGATCGCGGCGGGGTCCTTCGACACCGGGGCGGGGCGGCTTGGCGTGTCGATTCCGGGCACCGTCGTGCGACTGGATGAGGTCATGTCGATCCCGGTGCTAGTCGACGGGGCGACGGTGCTGCGCGTGCAGGACGTGGCCGAGGTGCGCCAGACCTTCAAGGACCCGATCAGCTTTGCCCGCATCGACGGCCAGCCCGCCTTGGCGCTGGATGTGCGCAAATCGGCGGGCGCCAACATCATCGACACGGTCGAGGCCGTCCGCGCGGTCGTGGACGAGACCCGCGCCGACTGGCCCGAACAGGTCAATGTCGTCTTCATGAACGACCAGTCCGAAGAGATGCGGACCCTGCTGTCCGACCTGCAGAACAACGTGATCGCCGCGGTCGTGCTGGTCATGCTGGTGACGGTGCTGTTTCTGGGGGTGCGCGCCTCGCTGCTGGTGGCGGTGGCCATTCCGGGGTCGTTCCTGGGCGGCATCCTGATCATCTGGGCGCTTGGCTTCACGCTGAACGTGATCGTGCTGTTCGCGCTGATCCTGGTGGTGGGGATGCTGGTCGACGGCGCCATCGTGGTGGTCGAGCTGGGTGAACGGCTGATCGCGCAGGGCCATTCGAAACGCGACGCCTTACGCATGGCTGCGCAGCGCATGGCCTGGCCCATCACGTCGTCGACCGCGACGACGCTGGCGGTGTTCTTTCCGCTGCTGTTCTGGCCGGGGCTGGCGGGGCAGTTCATGTTCTATCTGCCCGCGACGATGATCGCGACGCTGCTGATGTCGCTGCTGATGGCGCTGATCTTTGTGCCGGTCTGCGGCAGCGTGCTGGGCGGCGCGCCCGACATGCCGGCTGAACCCGACCATCGCGACCGGTCCGGTGTCATGGCGCGCGTGTCGGGCTGGACCGTGGCGCGGCCCGGCGCGACGCTTGGGCTGTCGATCCTGGCGGTGCTGGTGGTGTTCTATGCCTATTCGCTGCTGGGGCGCGGGGTCGAGTTCTTTCCCGAAACCGACGCCGAACGCGCGCAGGTCCAGATCACCGCGAACGGCAACCTGTCGGTGCAGGAAAGCGACCGCCTGGTCGGCCTGATCGAGCAGCGCATCCTGGGCTTTGAGGGGATCGAGCGGGTCTATTCCCGCACCATCGGCAGCGTCGAGGAGCGGGTCCGCTCCAGCCTGTCCAGCGACGTGATCGGCCAGATCCAGGTCGAGTTCACCGATTGGCGCGGCCGCGCCCCTTCGGGCGAGGTCATCGACCAGATGCGCGCCGCCACCGCCGAAGTGCCCGGCCTGGGCATTCAGATCGAGGCCGCGGCCTCGGGCCCCGGTGCCACGCGCCCGGTCCAGATCGAGATCTCGGCCACCAACCGCCCCGCGCTGCAACAGGCCGCCGCCGAGGTCGAGCGGCTGATGCAGGCGCAGGGCAGCTTCGTCGACATCGCCAACGACACGCCGCGCCCCAACCCCGAGATCCGGCTGATCGTCGATCGCGAGGAATCGGCCCGATATGGCATCGACATGAACACCATCGGCACGGCGGTGCAGCTGCTGACCACCGGCGTGAACCTGGGCACCTATCTGCCCGATTTTGCGGATGACGAGGTGGACATCGCCCTGCGCTATCCTCCCAGCCAGCGCAACCTGGAGAACCTGTCGGCGCTGCGCGTGGCGGGGCCGTCGGGGGCGCAGGTGCCGATCTCGAACGTGGTGCAGATCGTGCCCGCGCCGGCGCCCGCGGCCATCACCCGCATCGCCTCGCGCGAGACGCAGACGCTGACCGCGGACCTGGCGCCGGGGGCGACGCTGCAGGCCGAGCTGGCCCGCATCCAGGCGGCCATCGACCAGGCCGAGATGCCCGAGGGCGTCGAGGTCACCTTTGGCGGCGAGATCGAGGACCAGGAGGAGGCGATGACCTTCCTGATGGGCGCCTTTGTCGCGGCGATCCTCTTGATGTCCACGATCCTGCTGACGCAGATGAACAGCTTTTTCCAGGCGGGGCTGGTGCTGACGGCGATCATCTTCTCGATCTCGGGGGTGTTCCTGGGGCTGATGATCCGGCAAGAGGCGTTCTCGATCGTGATGAGCGGCATCGGCATCATGGCCTTGGCGGGCGTGGTGGTGAACAACAACATCGTGCTGATCGACGCCTATAACGAACATCGCGACGCGGGCCTGTCGGCGGACGAGGCCGCCCTGCGCGCCGCATCCGAGCGCACGCGGCCCGTGCTGCTGACGGCGGGGACCACCGTGATCGGTCTGATCCCGATGGTGCTGGGCATGACCATCGACTTTACCGGGCGGGACCTGTTCTTTGGCGCGCCGTCGGGGCAGTTCTGGATCCAGCTGTCGACCGGCATCGCGGGCGGTCTGGTCGTGGCGACGGCGGTGACGCTGTTCCTGACGCCCACGCTGCTGGCCTGGGACGGTCGCCGCCGGCTGCGCCGCGAGGAGCGCCGCATGGACAAGGCCCAGCCCGCGGAATAGCGCATGAGAAAAGGGCCGCCCCCGGGGGCGGCCCTTGGTTGTCGGCGACGGCCTTGATCAGTCGAAGGCGCGGTCGGTGATGGTCGACACCCAGGCCCCTTCGGGCGCCGCCTGGATCACCGGGTCGGACCCACCGGCCAGCAGGATGTCCACGGTGCGCTGGTAATCGGCCTCGGCCAGGGTGCCGTCGGACCCCTCCAGCAGCTTGGCGATCTCGGTCATCATGCGGGTCTGATGCTCCAGGGTCTGGGCGCCGGTCTCGTCGTTGTCCAGGACGATCTGGGCGGCCTCCTCGGGGTTCTCGGCGGCGTATTGCCAGCCGCGCATGCTGGCGCGCACGAAGCCCACCAGATCGGTCACCTTCTCGCTGTCCTCCAGCGTGCCTTCCAGCACGTAGAGGCCATCCTCCAGCGTCGCCACGCCCTGATCCTCATACTTGAAGGTGATCAGGTCGTCTTCGGAAATGCCCGCGTCGATCACCTGCCAGTATTCGTTATAGGTCATGGTGCTGATGCAGGCGGCCTGCTTTTGCAGCAGCGGATCGACGTTGAAGCCCTGCTTGAGCACCGTCACCCCGCCTTCGCCGCCCTCGGTCGACAGGCCAAGCGTGTTCATCCAGGAAAGGAACGGATATTCGTTCCCCGAGAACCAGACCCCCAGGGTTTTGCCCGCGAAATCGGTGGCCGGATCGGTGATGCCGCTTTCCTGCAGGCATGTCAGCATCATGCCCGACGCCTTGAAGGGCTGGGCGATGTTGACCAGCGGCAGGCCCTTTTCGCGCGCGGCCAGGGCGGCGGGCATCCATTCGACGATCACATCGGCGCCGCCGCCCGCCAGAACCTGGGTCGGCGCGATGTCGGGCCCGCCGGGCAGGATCGTCAGGTTGACGCCCTCCTCCTCATAGAAGCCCTTTTCCAGCGCGACGTAATAGCCCGCGAACTGGGCCTGCGTGACCCATTTCAGCTGCAGCGTCAGATCGCCCGCCTGCGCGGCCCCGGTCATCAGCGCAAGGGCCGCAGCCCCGGTCATCAGTCGTGTCATTCCCTGTCTCTCCTGTTGGTGGGGCCCACCGGATTTGGATGCGGCCCCGGTTAGTTGCGCTGCGACGGGTGCCAGAACGTCACCTTCTTTTCGATCAGCGCGACAAGTCCATAGAACAGCGTTCCCGCCAGCGCCGCCACGACAATCTCGGCCCAGACCAGCGGCAGGTCCAGACGCCCCACGGCGGTCGAGATGCGGAACCCCATGCCGCGCGTCGGGCTGCCGAAAAATTCGGCAACGATCGCGCCGATCAGGGCCAGCGTGGTGGTGATCTTCAACCCGTTGAACAGAAACGGCATCGCGGCGGGCAGGCGCAATTTCCACAAGCTGGCGCCATAGGGCGCGGCCCAGCTGGCCATCAGGTCGCGCTGCATCGCGTCGGTGGCCTTCAGCCCCGCGACCATGTTCACCAGGATCGGAAAGAACACCATCACCACGACCACGGCGGCCTTGGACTGCCAGTCAAAGCCGAACCACATCACCAGGATCGGCGCGATGCCGACGATGGGCAGGGCGGCAACGAAATTCCCGATGGGCAGCAGCCCGCGCTGCAGGAACGGGCTGCGGTCGATGGCAATGGCGGTCAGCACCGCGGCCGCAGCCCCGATCAGCCAGCCGGTCAGCGCGCCCTTCAGGATCGTCTGGACAAAATCGGTCCAGAGGATGCCGGTATTGGCCGCGAAACTGACTGCTATCTGGCTGGGCGCGGGCAGGATCACCGTGGGGATGGCATAGGCCCGCACGATCATCTCCCACAGGGCGATGATCGTCGCGCCGAAGATCACCGCGACCAGCACCCGCGTCAGCCGCGTGTCGAACCGCGACAGCCAGATGTTCAGCGCCCAGCCCCCCAGCCAGACCCCCAGGATCGGCAGCGCGCTCATCGGGCCAACCCCATGCGGGTCAGGGTGCGGCGCTCAATTACGCTGACGATGGCGACCAGTGTGGCGGCCAGGATGGCGGCCACGAACAGCGCCGACCAGATCTGCACCGTCTGCCCATAATAGCTGCCCGAGAGCAGCCGCGCCCCAAGCCCCGCCGTGGCGCCCGAGGGCAGTTCAGCCACGATGGTGCCGACCAGGGCTGCGGCGATCGCCACCTTGAGGCTGGCGAACAGGTAGGGCAGGGACGAGGGCAGCCGCAGGCGCCAGAACTGCTGGCTGCCGCTGGCGCTCCAGGATCGCATCAGGTCCGTCTGCATCGCATCGGGCGTGCGCAGGCCCTTGACCATGCCGACCAGCACCGGAAAGAACGACAGCCAGGCCGCGATGATCGCCTTGGGCAGCAGGCCCGTGATGCCCGCGCTGGACATGACGACGATCACCATCGGCGCGATGGCCAGGATGGGCACGGTCTGGCTGGCGACGGCCCAAGGCATGATCGACTGGTCCATGCTGCGGCTGTGGACGATGCCCACGGCCAGCAGGACGCCCGCCCCGGTGCCGATGGCGAACCCGGCCAGCGTCGCGGACAGCGTGACCCAGGCATGCCAGACCAGGCTGCGGCGCGAGGTGACGGGCTGTCCGGCCACCCCCTCCCACAGGCCGGCGGCAACCTGATGGGGTGCGGGCAGGACGGGGCGGTCTTGGGTCAGGGTGCGGGTGATCAGGTCGGGCAGGGTCAGCTCGACCCCCGCGCGGGCGGCCTGGTCGCGCTCCCACGTGGCGTTCATGCGCATCGCGGCCAGGTACCAGACCGCGACGATGACCAGCAGAACCGTCAGGATCGGCAGCAGGTTGCCCGTGGACAGCCGCCAGCGCCGTGCTGTGGGCGCGGTCAGCACCGCGTCAGTCATAGCTGTGCCCCTCGCGCAGGCCCTCGCGGACCTCTTGGGCCAGGGCGATGAATTCGGGCGTGTCGCGGATCTCCAGCGGGCGATCCGGGGGCAGGGTGCTGTCGATCACCCGGGTGATGCGGCCCGGACGCGGCGACATGACGACGATCTTGGTCGAGAGATAGACCGCCTCGGGGATCGAATGGGTGACAAAGCCGATGGTCTTGCCGGTCTTGCGCCACAGCGCCAGCAGGGCCTCGTTCAGGCGGTCGCGTACGATCTCGTCCAGCGCGCCGAAGGGCTCGTCCATCAGCAGGATATCGGCGTCAAAGGCCAGCGCGCGGGCGATGCTGGCGCGCTGCTGCATGCCGCCCGACAGCTGCCAGGGGAACTTGCCGCCAAAGCCCGACAACTCGACCAGGTCCATGACGCGGGCGATGCGCTCGGCCCGGTCGGCCTTGGAAAACCCCATGATCTCAAGCGGCAGCGAGATGTTCCCCGAAATCGTCCGCCACGGATACAGCCCCGGCGCCTGAAAGACATAGCCATAGGCCCGCGCCCGGCGGGCCGCATCCGGCTCCATCCCATTGACGCGCAACGTGCCGCCGGTGGGCGTCTCCAGCGCCGCGATGGAGCGCAGAAAGGTCGTCTTGCCGCAGCCCGACGGCCCGATAAAGCTGACGAATTCGCCGGGCGCGACGGTCAGATCAACGTCCTTGAGCGCATGGACCGGCCCATCGGCGGTCTGAAAGGTCAGGCTGACGCCCCGTGCCACGATGGTCTGCACCTCAGACCCCGCTTGCCGGAATGCCGGAACGCTGGACCGGGCGCGGCGCCGTCAGCTCCTTCCAGGCGGTCAGGGCGCGGTTCACATGGCCGCGCGGCTCGCGAGCCACGAATTCGCCATGCCCCTCACGGCTTTCGACCTTGCCCTCAGTCACGGCGACGACGCCGCGGGTCAGGGTGAAGCGCGGCAGGCCCTTGATCCGCTGCCCCTCGAAGACGTTGTAATCGATGGCCGATTGCTGGGCGCCCGCGCTGATGACCTTCTCGGCCTCCGGGTCCCAGACCACCAGATCGGCGTCGCTGCCGACCAGCACCGCGCCTTTCTTCGGATACATCCCCAGCACCTTGGCGATGTTGGTCGAGGTGACGGCCACAAATTCGTTGGGCGTCAGCCGCCCCGTGCCCACGCCTTGCGTCCACAGGACCGGCATCCGATCCTCAAGACCACCGGTGCCGTTGGGGATCTTAGTGAAATCGCCCATCCCGGTGCGCTTCTGCTCGGTGGTAAAGGCACAATGGTCGGTCGCCACAACAGACAGGCTGCCCGATTGCAGCCCGGCCCACAGACTGTCCTGATGCAGCTTGTTGCGGAAGGGCGGCGACATGACCCGCCGCGCGGCATGGTCCCAATCGACGTTGAAATATTCGGATTCGTCCAGCACCAGATGCTGGATCAGCGGCTCTCCCCAGACCCGCTTGCCGGCGGCGCGCGCGCGGCGGATCGCCTCATGGCTGTCCTCGCAGCTGACATGGACGACATACAGTGGCACGCCCGCCATGTCGGCGACCATGATGGCACGGTTCGTGGCCTCGCCCTCGACCTGCGGCGGGCGGGAATAGGCATGGGCCTCGGGGCCGGTATTGCCCTCGGCCAGCAGCCGCGCGGACAGTTCGGCCACCACATCGCCGTTCTCGGCATGCACCATCGCGATGCCGCCCAGATCGCCGACCCGGCGGAAGGACGCGAACAACTCGTCGTCATTCACCATCAGCGCGCCCTTGTAGGCCATGAAATGCTTGAAGCTGGTGATGCCCCGGTCCACGACCGCCTGCATCTCATCGAAAACCTGCTGCCCCCACCACGTCACCGCCATGTGATAGCTGTAATCGCAATGCGCGCGGCCCGCCTTGTTGTCCCACATCTGCAGCGCATCCAGCAGGCCCTGACCCGGCGAAGGCAGGGCGAAATCCACCACCATCGTCGTCCCGCCCGCCAGCGCGGCCCGCGTCCCGCTCTCGAAATCATCGGCGGAATAGGTGCCCATGAAGGGCATCTCCAGATGCGTATGCGGGTCGATCCCGCCCGGCATGATCAGACAGCCGCTGGCATCCAGAATCGTATCACCGACCAGCCCCTGACCGATGGCCGCGATCCGGCCCCCCTCGATCAGCACATCCGCCGCATAGCTCAGATCCGCCGTGACGATCGTGCCGCCTCTGATGACCGTGCTCATCGCATCCCTCTTCTTCATTCAAATATCCTGGGGGTCCGGGGGTGAAACCCCCGGTGGTGGTCCGCTTCAGCGGACGATCTCGGCGGCGTCCAGCACGGCGTGCAACAGGACATCGGCCCCGGCCCGCGCCCAATCAGGGGTGATCGCCTCGGCCTCGTTATGGCTCAGGCCGCCCTCGCAGGGGCACATGATCATCACGGTCGGCGCGACCTTGGCGATCCAGCAGGCGTCATGCCCCGCACCAGACACGATATCCATATGGCTATAGCCCAGCCTCTCGGCCGCGCCCCGCACCTTGCCGACCAAGCCCTCGTCAAAACTCACCGGGTCGAAATGCCCGACCGGATCGATCTCGATGCCAAGCCCCAGATCGGCTGCGATATCAGCCGCTTCCGCCTCTAGCCTTGACCGCATCGAGGTCAGTTTTTCCAGGTCCGGCGATCGAAAATCGATGCAGAAGACCGCCTTGCCGGGGATCACGTTGCGGCTGTTGGGCGACAGAAAGGCCTGACCCACCGCACCCACGGCGTCGGGCTGGTGATCCATCGCGATGCGATGCACCGCCTCGATGATCCGCGCCATGCCCAGGCCCGCATTCACGCGCAGATGCATCGGCGTCGATCCGGTATGCGCATCCTTGCCGGTCAGCGTCACCTCCAGCCACCACAGGCCCTGGCCGTGGGTCACGACGCCGATCTGCTTGCCCTCGGCCTCCAGGATCGGACCCTGTTCGATATGCAGCTCGAACATGGCGTGGATGCGGCGGTCGCCCGGCGCCTCGGTCCCGCGCCAACCGATGCGGTCCAGCTCATCGCCAAAGCGCTTGCCGTCGGCATCCTGTCGGCTGTTGGCGTA
Organism: Paracoccus sp. SCN 68-21; assembly: GCF_001724535.1. Taxonomy (NCBI): domain Bacteria; kingdom Pseudomonadati; phylum Pseudomonadota; class Alphaproteobacteria; order Rhodobacterales; family Paracoccaceae; genus Paracoccus; species Paracoccus sp. SCN 68-21. Next base: position 34,069 of record NZ_MEES01000011.1, read on the forward strand.
ATCCTCGGTCAGCACCCCGGCAAAGACCCCGGAGGCCAGCATGGCCGGAGCAAATCGCGCACCTTCCTCGTTGGTCCAGTTCGTCACCACGATGGGCCGCCGCGTGCGGATGCCCAGGTCGCGGATCGAGCGCACGACCTCCAGCCCCGCCAGCACGCCCAGAACGCCGTCATAGCGCCCGCCGGTCGGCTGCGTGTCCAGGTGGCTGCCGATGTAGACGGGGTCCAGATCGGGCTCGGTCCCTTCGTGGCGCATGAACATGCTGCCCATCCGGTCGACTGCCATGGTCATGCCGGCATCCTCGCACCAGCGCTGGAACAGGGCGCGCCCCTCGGCATCGGCATCGGTCAGGGTCTGGCGGTTGCAGCCGCCCGCGATGCCGGGACCGATCTGGGCCATCTGCTCCAGGCTGTCCCACAGCCGATCACCATCGACCGTCATGTTCGCAGCCGTCATCATGCCACTTGCGTCGCTCATTCGTCAGTCCTTCCTGTCGGGCCGCCCCGTTCTGTCGCGGGGTCGGCTGGATGGGTCAGGGCCGCTTACGCGGCCGTCTTCAGCACCTCGCCAAGCGTGCCGATCAGGTGGTCGATCTGGGCCTCGCTGATGATCAGCGGGGGCGACATGGCGATGATGTCCCCGGTCACGCGGATCAGGATGCCCGCCTCGAAGGCGCGCACGAAGATATCGAAGGCGCGCTTGCCGGGCTGTCCGTCGATGGGGGCCAGTTCGACCGCGCCGATCAGGCCCATGTTGCGGATATCGACCACGTTCGGATGATCGCGCAGCCCGTGGATCGCCTCCTGCCAATAGGTTTCCAGGCTGGCCGCGCGGGTCAGCAGACCTTCCTCGGCATAGGTGTCCAGCGTGGCAATGGCGGCGGCGCAGCTGATTGGATTGCCCGAATAGGTATAGCCGTGGAACAGTTCGATCAGATGCTCGGGGCCCTGCATGAAGGCGTCGTGGATTTCGGCGCTGGCCAGCACCGCGCCCATCGGGATCACGCCGTTGGTCAGGCCCTTGGCGCAGCAGATCATGTCCGGCGTCACGCCGAAATGCTGGGCGGCGAAGGGGCTGCCAAGGCGGCCGAACCCGGTGATCACCTCGTCGAAGATCAGCAGGATGCCGTGCTTTTTCGTGATCGCGCGCAGCTTTTCCAGATAGCCCTTGGGCGGCATCAGCACGCCGGTCGATCCGGCCATCGGCTCGACAATGACGGCGGCGATGGTCTCGGCGCCGTGCAGGGCCACGATCCGCTCCAGCTCATCGGCCAGATGCGCGCCATGTTCGGGCTGGCCCTTGGTGAACACGTTCTCGGGCAGATGAGTGTGGGGCATGTGGTCCACGCCCGCCAGCAGCGTGCCGAAATGGCGGCGGTTGTTGACGATGCCGCCCACGGAAATACCGCCGAAGCCCACGCCGTGATAGCCGCGCTCGCGCCCGATCAGCCGGGTGCGGGCCGCGTCGCCCCGCGCGCGGTGATAGGCCAGCGCGATCTTCAGCGCGGTGTCGACCGCCTCGCTGCCCGAGTTGCAGTAGAACACATGCTCCATCCCGTCGGGCGCGATGTCCACGATGCGGTTGGCCAGCTCGAACGCCAGCGGATGGCCCATCTGGAAGGCGGGGGCATAGTCCAGCTCTCCGACCTGGTTCTGCACGGCTTCGGTGATCTTCGGGCGGCAATGGCCCGCGTTGCAGCACCACAGGCCCGCCGTCCCGTCCAGGATCTGACGGCCATCGGCGGCGGTGTAATGCATGTCCTTGGATGCGACCAGCATGCGCGGCGCCGACTTGAACTGGCGGTTCGCGGTATAGGGCATCCAGAAGGCGCGCAGATCATTCGGGGCGGGCTTGCGGTCCAGCGGCATGGGTACGTCCTCACGGAATATTGACCAATCGGTCAGGATCAGGCTAGCACGGGTCCATGGGCAGTCAAGCGTCCTGACAGGGCCATTGGCAATTCCCGTGCAACTGCCCATTTTCAGATCATGCCAGAGCCGGAGCATCGATGACAGACGCAAGCGCACCGCCGATGACCCGAATCCAGCAGAAGAACCGCGACCTGATCCTGCAGGGCGCGCTGGAGGCGTTCTCGGCCAACGGCTTTCGCGGTGCCACGATCGACCAGATCGCCAAGGCCGCGGGCCTGTCCAAGCCCAACGTGCTGTACTACTTCGGCTCCAAGGACGAGATCCACAAGGCGCTGCTGACCACGCTGCTGGACATGTGGCTGGCGCCGATGCAGCAGATCGACCCCAAGGGCGACCCGCTGGACCAGGTGTTGGGCTATGTCCGCGCCAAGCTGCTGATGTCGCGCGATTATCCGCGCGAGAGCAGGCTGTTCGCCTATGAGATCCTGCAGGGCGCGCCGCATCTGACCGAGATCCTGGGCGGTGGCCTGCGCGAGATTGTGGACCGCACCGTCGCCGTGCTGGAGGGCTGGATGAACGAGGGTCGGCTGGCGCAGGTCGAGCCGCGCCACCTGATCTTCTCGATCTGGTCGATGACCCAGCATTACGCCGATTTCGAGATCCAGGTCCGCGCTGTCCTGGGTGAGGGCCGCGACCCGGTGGCCGAGGGCGCGGCCTTCCTAGACGACCTCTATCGCAAGCTGCTGACGCCTTAGGCAGGCCCCGGGGAGGGCTTGTCCAACATTTCGGCGGCGACCAGAATCAGCGACAGATTCTCATGCGCGGCGGCGATGAAATCCAGCCGCGTTCCCGCCACCCAGTCCTTGGTCGCGGCATGGGTGCAGGCGATGATGGCGGCGGCCAGGATCTCGATCACGCGCTCGTCCGATCCGGGCAGGCGGCGGTGCAGCAGGGCGCGCATCTGGGCGCGGCGCGACAGCATCGCGCTATTGCGCAGGGCCTCCAGCTTGGCGTCCTTTTCGGACAGGGCCAGCAGGGCGCCGATCATCTCGCGCTCGCCCAGATAGCGGGCCAAATGCGCCTCGATCAGCAGACCCAGATCGTCGATCAGGCGTCCCTTGCCGGTCGCAAAGGCCTCGGACGCCTCGGGCGGATAGTCGGGGGGCGGGCCCATCAGGGCCGCTTCCTTGTAGGGATAGTAGTTGAAGAACGTGCGCGTGCTGATTCCGGCATGGCGCGCAATCGCTTCGGTCGTGACATTCGCCAGGCCGTCGCGGACGGCCAGTTCAACGGCCGCAGCCTGGATTTTCTTGGCGGTACGGAAGCGACGCGTCTGGAGGGGGCTCATGCAGGTCCGTTCATCTGGTGTGGCTGCGGGCAAGGTGGCAAGCGCCGCGCCCGAGGGCAAGCCGGAAAACGCGGAAAACGCCGTCTGCCGGGGCAGAGGGCGCTTGCGCGGCGGGCATGCCTGCGAGGATCAGCTGCCCCAGGTGCGGACCGGACCGCAATCCATATGCACGAAGTTCGACCGGCTGTAGCGACCGACGCCGCCCGCGCGGCAGGCCACCGCCGCCTGATACATCTGCCCGACCGAACGCGATTTCAGCCGCAGATCGGCCGCCCTGCCGGTCAGGTGCAGCGAGTTCTGGGCCACTCCGCCCGACTGGCGGCGCAGCATGGCGTTGGTGCGCGGCGAGCGATAGCCCGACAGCATCATGTAGGGTTCGTTGGTCTGCAGCAGGCGTGCCGACGCGGCGGCCACGTCCACCATGCGGGGATCGATGCCGATCACCTCTCCGGTGCGCCAGTCGCGCATGAAGACGTTGATCTCGTTCAGGGCCTCGCGGATGTACTTGCCGTCGACCCAATAAACGGTGTCGATGCTTTCGCCGGTGCGCCCGTTATACATCTTGACCCGCCGCATGTCGCCTGCGTTGCCGCGCAGAAAACCGAAGGCGTTGGCCATCACGGGGGTCGCCGCAACAGTCGTGGCCGCGAACACACCCAGAATGCCGCGACGGGAGATAAGGTCCATTGTCATGTCAGATCGCCTGTCCTGCTTCGTTTTTCGTCGGCCATCAGTGAGAGCCGCCTGTCGTGGTTTATCCCCGACCTGATTAACAATATGTCAAAAGGGCGTGCGCCACGAAACAGATTCTGGGCGTTGAAACCACCATAGCGCGAATTTCGGCGGGAACTTGCCGATATCACGGAGAGTTGCAAATCGGTTCCGCCACTGTGGCGCGCGCGACACGCCCTGTTTCCGCCTTTCAAACAGGGGGATGGGCCATGGCGCGCCGGGGGCTGGTGTGGGATGATCGGGCAGGTTCCGGGGGTGCAGGATGATGGATCGGTGGGTTGCGGGCGTGCTGTCGCTGGCATTTGCGGGGCTTTTGCCCGGGGTCGTGCCGCGTGCTGCGGCGCAGGAGGCTCTCTTTCCCGTGAGCGTGTCCGTTGCGCCACGGCTGGATTTCACCCGCGACCAGATGGCCTTGGCGATGGCCGTGTCCGATGACCCCGACCTTGCCGCGTTTTACGGCAGCAACGGCCTGCGGCCCGTGTTTCAGGGCCCCGAAGGGGCCGCGCGACGGCAGGCGGCGCAGGCGGCCATCGCGGGCGCGCCGCGTCACGGCATCCCGGCGGCGCGCTATCGCCCGGAAACGCTGGATGTGGGCGACGGGCTTGCCTCCGAGGTGGCCCATGCCCGCGCCCTGTCGCGCCTTCTGCGCGACCTGACCGGCGGCGTGCTGAACCCGGCCCGCGTCGATCCCGAAATCAAGCGGCAGCCGCCCCGTGACCGCGTGGCGGGTCTGCTGATGCGGTTCCAGCAGGCGGCGGACCCTGCGGCGGTCCTGGCGGGTGCGGCGCCCAATCACCCGGCCTATCTGACCCTGCAGGAGGCGCTGGCGGGTCGTGCCGACCTGGCCGTGCCTGCGGGCCTGCCGCGCATCCCCGAGGGCGTGTGGCGGGCGGGCGTGCGCGATCCGGCGGTGGCGGCGCTGCGCGCGCGGCTGGCGTCGATCGGGATGGCGGGGCAGGCGGGCGACGATGCCGTCTTTGACGCGGGCCTGACCGAAGCGGTGGTGACCTATCAGCGGGCGGCGGGTCTGCCCGATGACGGCGTGGCGGGGCCGCGCACCATCGCGGCGCTGAACGGCGACGGCGCGACCGGGCGCGATGCCCGCCAGCGCGCGATCATCGTTGCGCTGGAGCGGATGCGCTGGATGGGGGCCGAGGATCTGGACCGTCGCCATGTCTGGGTGAACATCCCCGAATTCAGCACCACCATCGTCGAGGGCGGGACCGAGCTGTTCCGCACCCGCAGCGTCATGGGCAAGGATACGCCCGAGATGCGCACCCCCGAATTTTCCGAGATGATGGCCAATGTCGTCGTCAACCCCAGTTGGAACGTGCCCCGGTCCATCGCGGTGCGCGACTACCTACCGCGACTGCAGGCCAACCGCCATGCGGTGTCGCATCTGGATGTGGTCGACGGGCGGGGTCAGGTGCTGTCGCGCGACGGCATCGATTTCAGCGCCTATACGGCCGCGAATTTCCCCTTTCGCCTGCGCCAGAAGCCAAGCGATGACAATGCCCTGGGCGTGGTCAAGTTCATCTTTCCCAACCCGTGGAACATCTATCTGCACGACACGCCGTCCAAGCATCTGTTCGCCAACCGCGTGCGCGCGGATTCGAACGGCTGTATCCGCATCGGCGACCCGGTCGATCTGGCCCATGCGCTGCTGTCGCGCCAGACCGACAGCCCCGCGGCAATGTTCCAGCGCGCCCGCGACAGCGGCCGCGAGACCTGGCTGAAGCTGACGCCCGCGGTGCCGGTGCATCTGGTCTATTTCACCGCCTGGCCGGGGATGGACGGGCGGGTGCGCCTGTTCAACGACATCTATGGCCGCGACGCCCGCATCTGGGCCGCGCTGGAGGCGGAGGGCTTTGGCGCACCCTCCGGGTTGTGACCGGGCGGGGAACGCAGGCACTGGAAGCAGCGACCCAAACAGGCTAAGCCCTTGCGCGAAAGGGGGGACCATGGTCCTGACGATGGGTGAGCTGGCGCGGGCTCTGGACGCGCAGTGCTGGGGCGATGCGACGATCCGGGTGACCGGCGCGGCGGAACCGTCCGCCGTGGAACCCGCAGGCCCCCAGGGTGGCCAGCTGGCCATGGCCATGGCCCCGAAATACGCAGACCAGCTGCGCCCCGGCAGCATCGCCATCCTGGCGCAGGGCATGGACCCCGAGGCCTATGGCCTGAAGGCCGCGATCTTTGCGCCGCGCCCGCGCCTGGTGATGGCCGGGCTGACGCGCGCCTTTGATCCCGGCCCCGACATCGCGCCCGGCATCCACCCCACGGTGGTCATCCACCCCACCGCGCAGCTGGCCGAGGGGGCCGCCGTCGGACCCTTTGTTGTCATCGGCGCGGATGTAGCGATCGGGCCGGGGGCGCGGATCGGCGCGCATGTCAGCATCGGGCGCGGCACGCGCATCGGGCAGGGCGCCCTGATCCATCCCGGCGTGCGCATCGGTCATGGCGTGACGGCGGGCGACCGGCTGATCGTGCAGCCCGGCGCGGTGATCGGCGGCGACGGCTTTTCCTTTGTCACGCCCGAGGAATCGGGGATCGAGGAGATCCGCCGCACCCTGGGCACCCGCGCGGACATCCGCCAGCAGCACTGGACCCGCATCCATTCGCTCGGCGGGGTCGAGATCGGCGACGATGTCGAGATCGGCGCGAATGCCACCATCGACCGCGGCACCATCCGCGCCACCCGCGTGGGCCGGGGCACCAAGATCGACAACCTGGTGATGATCGCGCATAACGTGGTCGTGGGCAGCGACTGCCTGCTGTGCAGCCAGGTGGGCATCGCCGGATCGTCGGTGATCGGCGACCGGGTGGTGCTGGCGGGCCAGGTGGGCGTCAGCGACAACATCCAGGTGGGCTCCGACGTGATCGCGGGCGGCGCCACCAAGATCTATTCCCGCGTTCCCGCAGGCCGCGTGATCCTGGGCAACCCCGCCGTCAAGATGGAGACCCAGATGGAGATCCAGAAGGCGATGCGGCGCCTGCCGCGTTTCGCGCAACAGTTGTCAAAGCTTCAGGAATCCGTGACACGCCTGTTGGAAAAGGGCTGAACAGGAGGCGACATGACAGACGACATCACCACGCGCATTCGGGCCATCATCGCCGAACAGGCCATGCTGGACCCCGACCAGATCACCGATCAGGCGACCCCCGCCGATCTGGGCATCGACAGCCTGGGTCTGGTCGAATCGATCTTTGCCATCGAGGAGGAGTTCGACATCTCGATCCCGTTCAACGCGAACGAGCCGGAAAAGTCGGAATTCGACATCTCGAACATGGGCACGATCATCGCGGCCGTGCATCGCCTGGCCGCGGACAAGGCCGGATGAGCAAGCCGCTGGACGAGGCGCTGATCGACGCGGGCCGCGCCGCCCCCGCGATCCAGGGCGGGCGCGATCTGGCCGGGCGCGGCGGGCTGCGCCGGGTGGTCATCACCGGGGCGGGCACGATCAACGCGCTTGGCCATGACGTGGCATCGACGATGCAGGCGTTCCGCGATGGCCGCTGCGGCATCACCCAGCTGGAGTTCCGCGATGTGGACCGCCTGTCGATCCAGATCGGCGCGCAGGTCCATGACTGGACCCCCGAGACCTATTTCAACCGCCAGCAGATCCTGCTGTATGACAAGTTTACCCAGTTCACGCTGCTGGCGGCCAAGCAAGCGGTCGAGCAGGCGGGCCTGCATTTCCAGGGCGCGCTTGGGTTGCGGTCGGGGGTCGTGCTGGGCACGGCGGGCGGCGGGCTGAACACCTGGGACGAGAATTACCGCGCCGTCTATGAGGAGGGGAAGAACCGCGTTCACCCCTTTGTCGTGCCCAAGCTGATGAACAATGCCGCGGCCAGCCATGTCAGCATGGAGTTCGGCCTGCGCGGTCCGGCCTTTACCGTCGCCACCGCCTGCGCCAGCAGCAATCACGCGATGGGGCTGGCCTTCCAGATGGTGCGGTCGGGGGCGGCCGACGTGATGCTGTCGGGCGGGTCCGAGGCGATGCTGTGCTTTGGCGGCGTCAAGGCCTGGGAGGGGTTGCGCGTCATGTCCAAGGACGCCTGCCGCCCCTTCAGTGCCAACCGCAACGGCATGGTCCAGGGCGAGGGTGCGGGCGTCTTTGTCTTTGAGGATTACGAACACGCCCATGCCCGCGGCGCCGAGATCCTGGCCGAGGTCGTGGGGTTCGCCATGTCGTCTGATGCGCAGGACATCGTCATGCCGTCCGCCCAGGGGGCCGAGCGCGCGATCACTGGCGCGATGATGGATGCCAGTCTGAACCGCGAGGATATCGGCTATATCAATGCCCACGGAACGGGCACCGCGGCCAATGACAAGACGGAATGCGCCGCCGTGGCCCATGCCTTTGGCCATCACGCGGACCGGCTGATGATCTCATCGACCAAGTCGATGCACGGGCATCTGATCGGCGGCACCGGCGCAGTCGAGCTGCTGGCCTGCATCATGGCACTGCGCGACGGGGTCATCGCGCCCACGATCGGCTATCAGGAACCCGACCCGGAATGCGCGCTGGACGTGGTCCCGAACGAGGCGCGCGAGGCGCGGGTCGATGCGGTTCTGTCCAACGCCTTCGCCTTTGGCGGGCTGAACGCGGTCATCGCGCTGCGCCGGGTCTGACACGGGCGACCCATGCAAAAAGGCCGCGCCCCAATGGGCGCGGCCTTGTCATGTCAGGCTGATCACTCCGCCGGCGCGGCGTCTTCTTCGGCCTCGGCCTCGGGCGCGGGTTCCGCGGCATAGGCGGTCAGGTCGTCAAAGGCGGCCGTGAACCCGGTCAGCGAGATCGGCAACTGCACCGGAGAGGACGGATCGCCCCCAAAGGGCAGCAGCTGGATGGTGGCTGTGCGGCCCCGCTTCATGCCGGCCAGCTCGTCCGGGGTGAAGCCCAGACGCGACACGCAGCCCACCGGCGCGCAGAAGCTGAACGGATAGCCGCGGAAGTCCGCCTGATCGAGGCGAAAGCCTAGACCCTCGATCAGGTCGGTCTCCAGCGGCGCGACCAGGGTGGCGCCGGCGGCGACGTCGCCATTCTCCAGCGGCACCAGCGTCAGTTCGGCGACCGCGTTGTCATCTTCGTCGGTCAGCAGCTTGTACATCTCGCAGGGGTCCTTGCCCTGACCGGCGCGGATGCAGCGGATGGTCCAGTCGCCATGCTCGGTCTTGGCGTAATAGGTGCCCGGTCCCTCGGGGTCGCGCGCCGCAGGTGCCGCAGGGGCATCGGCATCGGCGGTTGCCGCGTCGGGGGCGGTGGATTCGGTGGCCTCCGCCGCGGGTGCCGGGGTCGCGGCGTCCGTTTCCGCCTCGGTCTGAGCTGCGGTTTCGGGCTGGGCGGGGGCATCCTGCGCAAAGGCCGGGCCAGCAAGCAGTGCCAGAGCCGCGATCAGCGCGTGCGAGGATTTGATGGACATGGATGTTTCTTCCTTTTGCTCAACGCATTGCGGCTGATCTAGCATGCCGCCCGGCGCTTGTCAGTCCCCCCGACGCTGGCGGTTCTGTCACCTTGGCTTGATCCGCGCCCGCGCGGCATGCCCACCGGCAGCCCGCCGCCGCGCCTTGGGCAGGGTTCCGCGCAATCGGTCACGTCGCGGGGAACCGGGACGGCGCATCGGGCGTCTGTCCCATACGCGAAGGGCCGTGGTCTGAACCACGGCCCCCGACGCGTTGCGTAGTCTCCCTGCCGGACTGGCCGGTCATCATTGCTGGGCACGCTAGTCGCGCGACCGTGATCCGTCAACTGTCCTTGGTCGCTGCCCTCATCACAAAAAAAAGCCGCGCCCGGGGGCGCGGCAGTCCAACAGGGAGGAAGGTCCGGGTCACAGGAGGTGAACCGGACAGGTGAACATTGCCACACAATCGTTAAGATAGCGTTTTCAGGGCGAACGTTGCGCCGCAGGGCGCAGGCAATGGTGAGGGACATGATGACGCGAGCGATTCTGGACGCGGATGCGGGCACGGTGACGGTCGGCGGCGCAGGGGCAGGGCATGCCACGCCCGAGACACTGCTGCTGCGGCTGGCGAACCGGCATGGGCTGATCGCGGGCGCTACCGGCACCGGCAAGACCGTCACCCTGCAGACCCTGGCCGAGAGCCTGTCCGAGGCTGGCGTTCCGGTCTTTCTGGCCGATGCCAAGGGCGATCTGGGCGGGATATCTCAGCCGGGATCGGATCAGCGCAAGATGCACGACGCCTTTCAGGCCCGCGCCGATCAGATCGGGCTGGATCTGACCTATCGCGCCTTTCCAGTGACTTTCTGGGACATCTGGGGTCGGCAGGGCCATCCGGTGCGCACCACCCCGGCCGAGATGGGGCCGCTGCTGCTGTCGCGCCTGCTGGGACTGACCGATGTGCAGGAGGGGGTGATGACCATCGCCTTTCGCGTCGCCGACCAGCAGGGGCTGCCGCTGCTGGATCTGAAGGATCTGCGCGCGATGCTGGTCTGGGTGGGTCAGAACGCCGCTGCCCTGTCGCAGGAATTCGGCAATGTCGCCCCGGCCAGCGTCGGCGCGATCCAGCGCGCGTTGCTGGTGCTGGAGACCGAGGGCGGCGACCGTCTGTTTGGAGAGCCCGCGCTGGCGCTGTCGGACCTGATGCGCCGCGACGCGGATGGTCGGGGCATGATCAACATCCTCTCGGCCGAGCGCCTGATGACCGCGCCGCGCCTTTACGCGACGTTCCTGCTGTGGCTGCTGTCCGAACTGTTCGAGCAGTTGCCCGAGGTGGGTGACCCCGACCGCCCGCATCTGGCATTCTTCTTTGACGAGGCGCATCTGCTGTTCGACGGGGCGCCCAAGGCGCTGGTCGACAAGGTCGAGCAGGTCGCGCGGCTGATTCGCTCCAAAGGGGTCAGCATCTGGTTCGTGACGCAGAACCCGGCCGACATTCCTGACGCCGTTCTGGGTCAGCTGGGCAACCGCGTGCAGCACGCCCTACGCGCCTTCACCGCCAAGGATCAGAAGGCCTTGCGCGATGCGGCGCAGAATTACCGCGCCAATCCTGATTTCGACATTTCCGAGGCCATCCAGCAGGTCGGCACCGGAGAGGCGGTGACCTCGTTCCTGCAGCCCAAAGGGGTTCCGGGCATCGCGCAGCGCACGCTGATTCGGCCGCCCTTCAGCCAGGTCGGGCCGATCACCGACGACCAGCGCGCGGCGGTCATGGCGGCATCGGGGATGGCCGCGCGCTATGACACCGCGCTGGATCGCGATTCCGCGCATGAAATGCTGGCCCGTCGCACCGAACAGGCGGGCCGCGGCAGCGATGCCGATCTGTTCCAGATGCCGGGCGGCAGCCGTGGCAAGCCTTGGCCACCGGCGGCTAAACCCGCGCCAAAGACGGGGCCTGCGCGGTCCGACAGCATCGCGCAGACCTTTGGCAAAAGCTTGGCGCGGCAGTTGGGCACCCGGACCGGGCAGGCGCTGGTCCGGGGCGTCCTGGGCTCGCTGGTCCGCAAACGCTGACCCCTACAGCGCGACGGCGGTGACCGGCATGGGCGCCGCCTCGATCGCGGCGCGCATCTCGGCCAGGATCGCGATCATCAGCAGGACATGGCGGCGCAGGTCGTATTCGGCGGCCTGCGTCTGACGCATGTCGTTCTGAATCTCCTCCTCGGCCCGCAGGCGGGACAGGACCGCGCCGGGCGCGGGGCAGCGGTCGCTGCGCAGCAGGCGGGGCAGATCGCGGTCGCGCTTCCACGACTTCTGCCCTTCGCGGGCGGCGCGGATCAGCGTGGCAGGACGGTGCAGGCCCTGATTCGCAGGGCGGGGCCGAAAGAGGATCACGTTCGAAGCTGCGGTCATGGGGCGGGTCCTTTGCGTTTGCCACGCGGTCACCATCACACAACCTTGACGTGCGTTGCCAAAAGCCCCGTCGCAGCGCGCGGTGGGACAAGGCTTCTTTAGGAATTGTTAGTGAATGTTGCGGCTATGTGCAGAAACACCCTGTTAACCACAGGGAAACATTCAACCCAGGGTAGTCATCTGCCGGGCTACCCGAGGACGACAAGGGACCTGACATGACCATATTGACCGGTGATTTCGCAAACCACTCGGGCGTCGCGGAGCACCGTTCGCAGGTGCAAGGGCCGGATAACGGGCCCGACCACACGCCCGATGACATGACACAGGACGCACAGCTATATCTGCGCCATGTCGAACAGGGCGTGACCATCCGTGCCCTGGCCCGCGAGGCGGGGTGCCACGCCTCGACCATCATGCGCCGCATCCGCCGCTTTGAGGCGCGGCGCGACGATCCGCTGGTGGATACCGCGCTGGAACCCCGCCCGGACGGGACCGCGCGCCCCGATGAACGCCAGATCATGCGCGTGCTGCGCCGCCTGGCCGAGCCGTCCGCCGTGATGGCCTCGGCGCCGGGCATGAACAAGGCCATCGTGACCCGCGACGACATCCGCACCGCCGTGCTGGAGCGGGCCTTGGCCGAGACGCTGGCCCTCAAGGGATGGGTCGTGCAGACCCGGGGCGGCGGGCGCATCCAGCGCTATGTCATCTCTCCGGCCGGGCGCGAGGCGCTGCGCGACATGCTGCGCTCGCCGCGCCAGCGGGGTGCGGTGCCTCCGGGTCCCGCGGCCTTCGTCGATGCCAAACCGGTCACCGATGAGCAGCCCGTGATGGGCATGGCCGAGGCGCAGGCCGGGTTCGATCACGCCGATCGCCACCGGGTCTGGGAGGACCGCGTCATCGACGACCCTGAGGACGGGCGCCGCCGCCATGCCCGCGTCAACATCGCCGAAAGCCCGCTGCTGGTGCTGGCGCGCCGGCGCGACCATGACGGGCAGGCCTTCCTGACGCCGGGCATGGTGACCGCCGGGGAACGCCTGCGCGAGGATTTCGAACTGGCCCAGATGGGGCCGCGCGTCACCCAGAACTGGGACGGGTTCATGACCTCGGGAATCGACGTGTCGCGCGGGGGCGGCGGCTATCGTGGCGGGTCGGAATCGGCGCGCGACCGGGTGGCGCTGGCGCTGCGCGATCTGGGACCGGGCATGGGCGACATCGTGCTGCGCGTCTGCTGTTTCCTGGAGGGGATCGAGATGACCGAGCGTCGTCTCGGCTGGTCCGCCCGTTCGGGGAAAATCGTGCTGCGCCTGGCGCTGATGCGGCTGGAGCGGCACTATGCCGAAACCTATGGCAAGGGGTCGCGTCTGATCGGCTGATCCGACCCCGCGCGCTGGCAGGGCCATGCCCTTGCCAGGCGCACCCGCGATCCGATAAGGTCGCGTGATGAGATCCCTACGACACAGTCAGGTGTTCTGATGAACATCACCCTGCGCCAGCTGCGCTATTTCCTGGCCCTGGCGCAGCATCTGCATTTCACGCGCGCCGCGGAATCGATCAATGTCACCCAGCCCGCCCTGTCCATGCAAGTCCGCGCGCTGGAGGATTCGGTCGGCGCGCGGCTGGTCGAACGCACGCCCCAGGGCATCGTCCTGACGCCCCAGGGCCGCGCACTGGAACGCCACGCGCGCCGTGTGATGGGCGCGATGACCGATCTGGAACAGGATCTGCGCCAGCCGGGGCAGGGCGGTCGGCTGATGCTGGGGATGATTCCCACCGTCGCGCCCTATCTGCTGCCCGAGGCGCTGCCGGTCCTGCGCGCCCGCGACATCGGCCGCAACCTGCACCTGCGGGAGGCGCAGACCGACCGCCTGCTGGAGGAGCTGGCGGCGGGGCGGCTGGATGCCGTCGTCGTGGCCAGCCCGCCCGAGGGCGAGGACATGCGCGCGGTTCCGCTGTTCACCGACCGCTTTCTGTTGGCGGGCAGCGCGGCGCGCATCGCCGATCTGCGCCACGGCACGCTGTCGCCCGACGCGCTGGACCCCGGTCAGCTGCTGCTGCTGGACGAGGGGCATTGCCTGGGCGACCAGGCGCTGGAGGTCTGCGGCCTGAACCGCCGTGCCGCGCGGCTGGACCTGGGGGCCGCGTCGCTCTCTACGCTGTGCCGACTGGCCGCTCAGGGGATGGGCCTGACCTTCCTGCCCGAGATCGCCCGCCGGCAGGAGCTGGCGGCCGCCCCCGGCCTGACCGCGATCCGCTTTCCCGATCCGCAGCCGTCCCGGCAGGTGGTGCTGATGCGCCGCGCGACGACGCCCGCGCAGGGCTGGTTCGACGATCTGGCCGGCGTTCTGGCGGCGACCGCGCGCCCGTTGCTGACCTGTGCGTGACCGCAGGTCTGCCATGCGGATGCGGTCGCAGGCTGTGCGTTGCCAAACCGGCACAAAGGCCCTATTTTTGGCCGAACCGCGATTGAAAGGACCATGACCTTGCGCGACCTCAGGATCCCGGATCAGCGCCACCCGGAAAAGGCGCACCGACCCGACCAGGCCCAGCCCAAGAAGCCGGACTGGATCCGCGTCAAGGCGCCGACCTCGGCGGGCTACAAGGCGACGCGCGATCTGCTGCGCGAGAACCGCCTGTCCACCGTCTGCGAGGAGGCCGGCTGTCCCAATGTCGGCGAATGCTGGAGCCAGGGCCACGCCACCATGATGATCATGGGCGAGATCTGCACCCGCGGCTGCACCTTCTGCAACGTCGCGACCGGCAAGCCCCAGGCCCTGGACACGTTCGAGCCGGGCCGCGTCGCCCATGCCGTGCAAAAGCTGGGCCTGAACCACGTCGTCGTCACCAGCGTCGATCGCGACGATCTGGACGATGGCGGGGCCGAGCATTTCGCCCAGACCATCCGCGCGATCCGCCACCGCTCTCCGGGTTCGACCATCGAGGTGCTGGTCCCCGACTTCCTGAAATCGGCCCCCGGCGCGCTGGAGACCGTGGTCGCGGCGCGGCCCGACGTCTTCAACCACAATCTGGAGACGGTGCCGGGCCTCTACCCCGAGGTGCGTCCGGGTGCGCGCTATTTCCATTCGCTGCGCCTGCTGCAGCGGGTCAAGGAACTGGACCCGACCATGTTCACCAAATCGGGCATCATGGTCGGCCTGGGCGAGGATCGTCAGGGCGTCCTGCAGGTCATGGACGACATGCGCGCCGCCGATATCGACTTCATCACCATCGGTCAGTACCTGCAGCCGAGCCCCAAGCATCACCGCGTCGACCGCTTTGTCACGCCCGAGGAGTTCGCGGGCTATGAGAAGGCCGCCTATGGCAAGGGGTTCCTGATGGTCTCGGCCACGCCGCTGACGCGGTCATCCTATCACGCGGGCGACGATTTCGCGCGTCTGCGCGATGCGCGTCTGGTCAAGCTGGGTCGCGCCTGACAGCGGGCGCATTGCGCCTCTTGCAAATCGCCGCGGGGGGATTTACGCCTCGGCCATCGGTTCCGCAAGGAACCCCGCCGGAAGGGCGCCTGACGCAGGTCGGGGGGCGTGGCGGAATGGTAGACGCGACGGATTCAAAATCCGTTTCAGCAATGAGTGCCGGTTCGAGTCCGGCCGCCCCTACCACGCCCTTTCGCCGCATTCCCTGTCAAAGAATTTGCAGCGATGCGGGAACAATCATCCCCCTGTGACGGTTTGTCCGACGAAGGTGACAAGACACCGATGAAAGGATCTTACCATGGCACAGAACCCGACCCTCGACGACGCCAAGCGTGACGCCCAGAGCGCAGCCAACGAGGCCAAGCGCGACCTGAATGACGGCGCCCGCCGCGTTGCCGACGACGTGCGTGACACGGCCCGCAACCTGGCCGACAACTCGGGCGCGGCGCGTCTGAAGGACCGCGCGGCGGATCTGTCGGACGAGGCCATCGAGACCGGCCGCCAGTATGCCGAGCGCGCCAAGGAAGTGACCCACGAGTACGCCGACAAGGCCCGCGTCGAGGCCGAGCGCCTGTACGAGGCCGGTCAGCAGAAGGCGACCGAGGTCGCGCATTATGCCGAAGAGCGTTACGACGAAGTCTCTGAGATGGTTCGCCGCAACCCGGCCCAGGCTCTGGGCATCGCGGCTGGCATCGGCTTCCTGGTCGGTCTGCTGATTTCGCGTCGCTGAGGTCGGACACATGTTCGATTTCGCCCGACGCGCACAATTGGCTGTCGGCGATACGGCACGGCGCGCGGCCCTCAAGGCCGCCGCCGCAGTCGTGGGCCTGGTGGCCGGCGGCTTTCTGACCGCCGCGCTGTGGTCGTTTCTGGCGACGGAACTGGGCTGGGGTTCGGCGATGGCATCGCTGGTCATCGGTGGCGCGCTGCTGGCGATCACGGTGATTCTGGTGGCCGTGTCGGCACGCAAGAAGCATCGCATGCCGACGACCGAGGACCTCAAGAACGAGGTTCAGGCCCGCGTGTCACTGGCGACCGAGGCCGCCGTGCTGCGCGCCCGGTCCGAGGCCACGCGCATGGTCGAGCTGGCCGAGACCAAGGCCACGTCGATGATGGATCAGGCGGGCAACCGCGCCTCCAAACTGGCCAGCGACGCCGAGGACAAGCTGTTCGGTTCGGTTCGCAAGACCGCATCGGCGGTGGGCCTGACCTCTGCCAACCTGCACGCCGCCGAGCGTGCGGTGAAAAGCGGTAGCCGTCAGGTCCGCGAGGCGTCCGACAGCAATGCGGGCAGCATGGCCAAGCTGATCGGCGCCTTTGCCGTCGGTGTGACCTTGGCCGCCGCGATCAAGGAAAGCCGTAGCCGCGACCCCTATGATCCCGACGATCTGATGTAACGAACGAAAAAAAGGGCGCCGAAGCGCCCTTTTTTATTGTCCGTATCAGTGCGTTCAGGCGTTCGCTTCGCGGATCTTGTCCGCCGCCGCCTGATCAAAGGTCACGCCCTTTTTCGACAGCAGCTGGTCCAGCTCTCCCGACAGGGTCATTTCGGTGATTATGTCGCAACCGCCGACGAACTCACCCTTGACATAAAGCTGCGGAATCGTCGGCCAGTCCGAGAAATCCTTGATGCCCTGGCGGATATCGGCGTCGGACAGGACGTTGATCCCCTCATAGGGCACCGCCATGTAGTTCAGCACCCCGGCCACGCGGCTGGAGAACCCGCATTGCGGCATCTCCTTGGTGCCCTTCATGAACAGCACGACGTCGTTGCTGTCGATCAGGTCCTGGATGCGAGTGGTTACGTCGCTCATCGTGGCAATCCTTATCTGGGGCAGGGGGCGCGTCAGTCCGGCGCCTTAGTTGTCAGGGCAAGGGCGTGCAGCTCTCCGGCGGGGCCGTCCATCTTGCCCTTGAGGGCGGCATAGACGGCGCGCTGCTGCTGCACGCGGTTCAGGCCACGAAAACTTTCGTCGATGACCTCGGCCGCGTAATGGTTTCCATCGCCCGCCAGATCGGTGATCGTGATGCGGGCATCGGGGAACGAAACCCGCAGCAGGGCCTCGATGTCATGCGCTTCCATGGCCATGGGGTGATCCTTGTCGTTGTCGGTCCAGATGTAGGGGATGGCGGCACGACCCGCAAGACCGCCACGAAAACAGCCGCGCCCCAAGGGGACGCGGCTGACGCGGGCATTCCTGGACGCGTGCTTATTGCGTGGCGCTGACGGCACCCACGGTGCCCCCCACGATCGCGCCTGCAGGGCCCGCCACGGCCGCGCCGCCCAAGCCGCCGGTGGCCGCGCGCTCTCCGACGGTGGTGCCGCAGGCGGCCAGGGTCAGAACGGCGCCGCAGAATGCAACTTTAACGAATTTCATGCTCTCTATCCTTTGATGTTCGGTCCTTGGAACAGACGCTGTCAGGGGGCATCGGGTTCCCTCATGTGCAGGCGAATGGCTCGCGGTGGCCCTGCGACACCGGGCGGACAAATTGCCGCGCGACGGCGCGTCGCTGTCGAAAAGGCGTGCATTCGGCCCCGAACCGTACCAACATGGCGACCATTGCCGGTGGACGTCGGGTCGGGCGGCAGGCTCCGCTCTCCCCGCCAGACCAGAACCCAAGCGCGAAGGCCCTGATGAGACCAGACGTCAATCATTCCATCCTGTTGCAGACCAGAGTTGAAGAGATCTCCGACGGTTTCGGGGCGGTGTCCCAGCCCCTGGGCGCGGCGATGAGCCATGCGGCGCTGTCCTCGGGCAAGCGGTTTCGCGGCATGCTGCTGCTGCTGGCGGCCGAGGCGTCGGGCGGGGTCTGCGACACCATGGTCGATGCCGCCGCCGCGGTCGAGATGGTGCATGCCGCCTCGCTGATCTTCGACGACCTGCCCTGCATGGACGATGCCAGCCTGCGCCGCGGCCAGCCCGCCACCCATGTGGCGCATGGCGAAAGCCGCGCCGTGCTGGGCGGCATCGCCCTGATCACCGAGGCCATGTCGGTCCTGGCGACCGCACGCGGTGCCACGGGTGCGGTGCGCGCGCAGCTGGTGCGCATCCTGGCGCAGTCCCTGGGGCCGCAGGGCCTGTGCGCGGGCCAGGATCTGGATCTGCACGCCGCCAAGAACGGCGCGGGCGTCGAGCAGGAGCAGGATCTCAAGACCGGCGTGCTGTTCATCGCGGGCCTGGAGATGCTGGCCGTGGTCAAGGATTTCGACGATGAGGAAAAGGCCCAGATGATCGCCTTTGGCCGTCAGCTGGGGCGCGTGTTCCAGTCCTATGACGACCTGCTGGACGTGATCGGCGACCGCGCGGCCCTGGGCAAGGATGTGGGCCGCGACGCTGCCGCCCCGGGTCCGAAGCGCGGGCTGCTTGCGGTGGCCGACATGCAGCAGGTGTCGCGCCATTACGAGGCCAGCCGCGCCCAGTTGGACGCGATGCTGCGCAGCAAGCGCCTGCAAGCCCCCGAGATCGCCGCGCTGCTGGAACGTGTCCTGCCTTACGGCGTACGCGCCCAGACGTGATGCGGCCGGGTCCACAGGCCCTGCCGCGTCACGCCCGCCCCCGGCAGGCGTGACCGCGCGACATCCCAGCCTCCGACGCCCAGCAGCGCGACCTTTGTTGCCTTTGACGTGCTGATGCGCTGGCGATAGGCCGCAGGCCCGCCCTTGCGAATGCGCAGCCCGATGGCGCGATAGATGCGCAGGGCGGCGGCGATCGACCAGGCGCAGCGCGGTGGCAGGTCCGCCAGCCCCACGCGGGCCGAGGCGTAATAGGGCTCCGCCGCGTCCAGCAACCGCAGGATCACCGCGTATAGTTCGGGCGAGGGCAGCGGCCCGTCGACCTTTGCCCCCGCCTGATCCAGCCAGTCGCCGGGCAGATAGCTGCGCCCGATGGCGGCATCGTCGATGACGTCGCGCGCGATGTTGGTGAGCTGAAAGGCCAGCCCCAGATCGCAGGCGCGGTCAAGGACGTGATCGTCACGCACACCCATCACACGGGCCATCATCACGCCCACGATGCCCGCGACGTGATAGGAATATTCCAGCACGTCATCCAGCGTGCGGTAATCGCGCGCCTCGACATCCATGGCGAAGCCTTCGATCAGGTCCATGGGCCAGGCCTGTTGGAAATCATGCCGCCGCGCCACTGCGCGCAGCGCCGCAAAGGGTGCGCTGACCGGACCGTTGCCCTGCAGGGCCTCCAGGGTGTCGGTGCGCAGGTCGTCCAGCCGCGCCTGCGGATCGCCCACGGCCTCGGGGCGGCTGCCCAGGGCCTGACCGTCGATCACGTCATCGGCGTGCCGGCACCAGGCATAGAGCATCACCGTGTCGTCGCGGATGCCCGGCGGCATCAGCTTGGCCGCCGTGGCAAAGCTTTGCGAGCCTTGGGCGATGGCTTGCGTCGAGGTCAGGACCAGATCGCTCATGCGCCCGCCAGGTCGGACAGCATCACCTGCGCCGTGGCCTTGGCGGACCCCACGACGCCGGGGATGCCCGCGCCCGGATGGGTGCCCGCGCCGACCAGATAAAAGTTGCGGATCGTCTTGTCGCGGTTATGCGGCCGGAACCAAGCCGATTGCGTCAGGATCGGCTCGACCGAAAAGGCGCTGCCGTGATGGGCGTTCAGCTCGGTCGAGAAATCGGCAGGGGTGAAGATGCGCGTCGTGGTCAGGTTGGCACGCAGGTTCGGGATCAGCCGCTCCTCCAGGCTGGCCAGGATGCGGTCGGCATAGCGCGGCCCCTCGACCGCCCAATCGATGTCGGCGCGGCCCAGATGCGGCACCGGGGCCAGCACGTAATGCGTGGACATGCCCGGAGGCGCCATGTCCGGGTCCGTCGTGCAGGGCGAATGCAGATACAGCGAGAAATCCTCGGCCAGGTTCGGCCCCTTGAAGATCTCGTTCACCAGCTCCTTGTAGCGGGGGCCGAACAGGATGGTGTGATGAGCAATGTCCTTGGGCGCCTCGCGCAGGCCGAAATGCAGCACGAAAAGCGACATCGACCAGCGCTTGCGTCCAAGCGAGCGGGCCTGCGACTGGCCGCGCTTGGTGTGCCCCAGCAGATCGCGATAGTTGTGCATGACATCGCCGTTGCTGGCGACCATGTCGGCGGCCACATGGCGGCCATCGGCCAAGGTGACGCCGGTGGTGCGCGCGCCCTCGGTCTCGATCCGGGCGACCTTGGCGTTCAGCATGACCTGTCCGCCTAGCCGCTCGAACAGGGCGACCATGCCCGCGACCAGCTGGTTGGTGCCGCCCTTGGCGAACCAGACGCCGCCGCGCCGCTCCAGCGCGTGGATCAGCGCATAGATCGAGCTGGTCGAGAAGGGATTCCCGCCCACCAGCAGCGTGTGATACGAAAACGCCTGCCGCAGATAGGGGTCCTTGATGAAGGTCGCGACCTTGGCATGGACCGACTTGTAGGCCTCCAGCCGCATCAACGCGGGCGCGGCCTTGAGCATCTGGCCCAGCTTGAGGAACGGCACGGTGCCCAGCTTGACATAGCCCTCCTGATACACCTCCTCCGCGTAGTCGCGGAAGCGGCGGTATCCCTCCAGATCGTCGGGGTTGAACTGCGCGATCTGTTGCTCCAACTGATCCGCCTCGTTCACATAGTCGAACACCTTCCCGCCCGGCCACATCAGCCGATAGAAGGGCGATACCGGCATCAGCGTCACGTCGCGCGCCATGTCCTGGCCGGTCAGCGCCCACAATTCGCGCAGCGCGTCGGGGTCGGTGATGACCGTTGGGCCCGCGTCAAAGACATGCCCCTGATCGTGCCAGACATAGGCCCGCCCGCCCGGCTTGTCGCGGGCTTCGACCAGGGTGGTGGCGATGCCGGCCGATTGCAGGCGGATCGCCAGGGCCAAGCCGCCAAAGCCTGCACCGATGACGATGGCGGTCTTGGCCGCGGGCGAATGGGCGTTCATGCGTCTTCCTTCAGAAGAGGGCGTTCGGGCAGGCAGCGGATCGCCGTGCCGATGGGAATGGGGGGCTTGCCGGTCACGATGCGCAACTGGTCGGCCAGGGTCAGGCGTCCGGCATAGAACCGCTCGATCAGCCCTTCGGGCATGCGGTAGAACCGTTGCAGCAGGGTATAGCGGCGCTCGGGCGCGCAGCCCCGGAACAGCATTCGGTTCAAGAGGCGCAGGAATCGGTCCTGACGCGCGCGCGCCAGTGCGAAATCGCGGATGGCCGCGCGGGCGGCGTCGGTCGTGGGGGCTCCGGGCAGGCCTGCCACCACATCCGCCACTCGCGCCGCATAGGGCAGCGAATAGCCGGTCACGGGGTGAAAGAACCCCGCGCGCAGGCCCACAGGCACCGCGCCGGTGGCGTGATCGTCCCAGAAGCCCGCCGCATCATGGGCCAGCGCGATGGGCAGGATGCCGCGTTCGCGCCGCACTTCAGCGCCGGTCCAGCCACGCGCGCGGGCATAGTCATGCGATGCAGCCGCCAGCGCGTCGTCGTCCAGATCGCCGCCGTCGGAATACCGCGTATCCTCGATCAGGATGCGGGTCGGAGAGAAGGGCAGCAGATAGATGAAGCGGTATCCGTCCTCCTGCGTGACGGTCGCGTCCATGATCATCGGGCGGGGTACGCCGTGCGGGGCGTCGGTCTCCAGCTCGATCCCCACGAATTTCTGGAACCCCACGGTCAGGTGCCGCGACGGCTGCGCGCCGCGACCGTCCAGCACCGCGCCCGCGTCGATCCGGGTGCCGCAGGCCAGCGTCGCGCCCTGCGCGTCCAGCGCGGCGATGTCGCTGTTCCAGCGGATCTGTGCGCCCGCATCCATGACCGCGCGCGCCAGGGCCGCACCGTCCAGAGAGCCGTAACCGGTCCGCAACCGGCGGACGTGCTTGGGGAACCGCACCTCCTGGTCGGACCAGTTTCCGCGGCGCAGGGGCCTCAGCCGGGCCAGCCATTCGGGCGACAGGTCGGGGTCGTGGCAGGACCAGGTATGCCCGTCCGACGGCCCCGCGGCACGGTCCAGCAGCAGCACCCGCAGGTCGGGGCGCGCGGCCCGCAGCGCCAGCGCGATCAGCCCGTTGGCAAGCCCCGCCCCGGCCAGCAGGATGTCGGGGGTCACGACCGCTCCTGCGCCTCGGCCCGCAGCACGCCCGAGCCCTTCAGCTCCTGCTTCAGCTTGTCCACCGGGGGGGCATAGATAAAGCCGAAGCTGACGCAGTTGTCACGCCCCTCGACCGCGTGATGCAGGCGGTGCGCCTGATACAGGCGGCGGGCATAGCCGCGCCGAGGGACATAGCGGAACGGCCAGCGCTGATGGACCAGCCCGTCATGCAGCACGAAATAGATCAGCCCATAGACGGTCATGCCCAGGGCGATCCACCACAGGACCGGCGCCCAGATCCAGCCGACCGTGAACAGGATCGTGGCGATCACCGCAAAGACCACGCCGTAAAGGTCGTTCTTTTCCAGCGCGTGGTCGTGTTCCTCGTGGTGCGACTTGTGCCAGCCCCAGCCCAGGGGGCCGTGCATCACCCAACGGTGCACGGAATAGGCCGTCAGCTCCATCACCAGCACAGTGGCGACGACGATCAGGAAATTGGTCATGCGCGGGTCCCTTTCTTCTGGGTCGCCTTGGCGCGGGTGCGGGGCAGGCGCCACCACGGCACGGTGGGATACAGGTGATGTTCGTGATGATAACCGCCAAAGTGAAAGCAGGTCAGCAGCGACACAGGGTCGCTGATCCGCGACGAGCGCGCATTGTGGCGGTCGGGAAAGACGTCATGGCCCGGACGGTGCGGCAGCCAGGTGCCGAACACGAACAGCTGCACCGAGGCCAGGATCGACGGCAGCGGCCAGAACACGACATACATCCACCGGTCGCCCAGGATCAGCGCATAGGTCGTCACGATGACCGGCAGCATCAGCCCCTCGCGCCAGCCGAAATAGGTCGCGATGAAGCGCCCGTACCAGCGCACCGGGCCGCCATGGTCGAAATCGGGGTCGTCATCGGTGCCCGCATGGCGGTGGTGGGCCATGTGCTTGACGATCATCTTGCGCCACGAGAACCCGGCATAAAGCCACAGGACCAGCTGTCCCATCGCCGCATTGGCGC
The DNA here is from genome assembly GCF_001724535.1 of Paracoccus sp. SCN 68-21. Lineage (NCBI taxonomy): Bacteria > Pseudomonadati > Pseudomonadota > Alphaproteobacteria > Rhodobacterales > Paracoccaceae > Paracoccus > Paracoccus sp. SCN 68-21. The sequence continues at coordinate 57,340 of NZ_MEES01000011.1, forward strand.
GGGGTCGGCCCGGCACGACCGATCCGTGCATCGCGTCATGGGCGATGATGAACAGCCCCACCGACAGCCAGGTCAGCGCCAGAAAGTTGACCGCCGCCAGAACCGGATGGGCGACCGCGTCCAGAAACCACAGCGCATGCACATGCAGCCCCAGCCAAGCCAGGATGATGGCGCCGGAGACGGTCAGGCTGGTGGCCGTCAGATCGGCCTTGGGCAGGGCGTGGTCGGTCATCATGGTCCCCTGGTCCGGCATTGGCCGCAGGCTACAGCCCCGCGCCGCCGGTTTCCATCCCCGATGCTTGCGACCATTGGCCGCCCGGACCGGCCTCCAGCAGGGGCGCGCGGCGCAGGGCCGCCAGATCGGCCGAGCCGGTGCAGAACATCGCGATGCGCAGCTGGCCGATGACGTCGGACAAATGCTCGGCCAGCGCCTCGGCGCTGTCGCGGGCGGCGGGCAAGGCGCGGGCGGCCTGTCCCGCCAGATCGGCGCCCAGCCTGATCGCGCGCGCCGCGTCCAGCCCGTGCCGCACGCCGCCCGACCCGATCAGGACCTGGCCCCCGCCCACCATCGGCGCGATGGCGCGCAGCGCGTCAGTGGTGGGAATGCCCCAGTCGTGGAAGGGGGCCGCCAGCGCGCGTAGGCGGTCGGGCCCGCGTTCGGCCTCGACCCGCGCCCAGCTGGTGCCGCCGACGCCCGCGACGTCCAGGATGGTGACGCCCGCCTCCAGCAGCCGCCGGGCCAGGGGCGCGGAGAGGCCCGCACCGACCTCCTTGACGCCCAGGGGGACGGGCAGGGCGGCCGCCAGCGCCTCGATCCGCACCAAGAGGCCCGAGAAATCGCGGTCGCCGCCGTCCTGGATCGCCTCCTGCAGCGGGTTCAGATGCAGGATCAGCGCATCGGCGCCGATCATATCCACCGCCCGCTGCACTTGCGCCAGATCAAAGCCATAGTTCAGTTGGACCGCGCCTATATTGCCCAGGATCGGGATGTCGGGCGCGCGCGCCCGCAGGCTGGCGCCCAAGCCCCCATTGCCGCCCGCCTCGACCGCGATTCGCTGAGAGCCGACCGACAGGGCGATGCGGTGATGCGCGCAGGCCTCGGCGATGTGCAGGTTGATGCGTTCCGCCTCGTCCGGGCCGCCGGTCATGGCCGAAATCAGCAGCGGCGCGCCCAGATCGCGGCCCAGAAATCGCATCCCGCAATCGATGGCCGCCATGTCCAGCTCGGGCAGGGCGTGGTGAAGAAAGCGGACCTGGTCAAAGCCGCTGTTCAGCCGATGCTGCTCGCCCCGCCCCTCGGTCACGATGCGCAGATGATCCGATTTGCGCCGAGAGATGTCCGTCATGCCCTGCCATCCGTTTATGTGGTCCCACTATCATGCGAAACCGGCCCGCCTTCCACCCCCGGCGCAACGGGACCAACTGTCGCGTCCCGCAGCGCATGGGGTTTGCGACGCTCCACCGACGACTCGTCGCGGCACGACCAGGGCACCATGGTGATCAGGGTGACCTGACATGGCGGCCCGCGTCTTGCGGTCGGTCCTGGTCAGCGCAGCCGGGCAGGTCCGTCGGCGTTGACAAGGGACGGGCGCGGCGATGCCCTGCCAGGGCCGTGCCATTGCTGTCACGCAGATGGCCTTTCCTTCATCGGCGGTAGATGCGGCGATGTGCCTTTGCAGATCTCTTTGTCGGCGTGCCGGATGCCTGCCACCGGCGACGGCTGCCAAGCGGGACGGGCTTGTGCGCAGGTCTGCAAGGTTCTGGATGTCGCGCTCTGATCAGAACGATGAGTCTCCCGACCGGGACAGGTTGTCCACGGGTCGCCAGGCTGCGTCTGATTATCCAGGACGCGCTCGGGCCGTATCCTAGGCTCCAGACCCATTGATTTTACGCCCTTTGCGTGATTCAGGCCGCCGCAAGGAGACCTGATCGATGAGCAACTTGTTCTGGCTGACCGAAGCGCA
>NZ_MEES01000012.1:0-58844 GCF_001724535.1 Paracoccus sp. SCN 68-21
TAAAGGTGCTGACATGATTCATCCTTTCTGGGAGGATGAATCACAAGCAGACCCCTTTGGGAATCCCATGATTCCGGTTTTTGCAGAAACGCTTTAGCGCCGCAGAACGCGCATCACCGCCCGCAGCGGCGCCGTCACCCGCCACGAGGTGCTGGACAGAAACGCCGCCTCGCGCTGCGCGGCCTGATCGCGGCAGGCGGCCAGCTGGGCCAGGGCCTGGTCCCGTTCGGCGCTGACCCGTGCAAGGTCATCGGCGCCCTGACGCAGCCTTGCCTCCAACGCGTCGCGGGCCTGCCGGTCGTCCTTGGCGGCGCGCTCGACCCGCGCGGTCAGCTGCGCCAGCGTCTGGCTCAGCGCGTCGGGATCGTCCAGGGCCAGGGCCAGCGACAGCCGCTCGTGCATGTCGCGGACCTGGCGGTCGGCCAAGGGGCGCAGCTGCGCCTCGGCCACCTGGCACCGGCCCTCCAGGATCATCACCTGCTGACGCAGATCGGCCAGCTGCGCCTCGGCGCGGGCCAGATCGGCGCGGTCATCGTCTTGCGGGGCGGGGGGCTGGCTCATCTGCGGGGCCTTCCGGTCTGGGGGGTCATATGCGGGCCTCGTCCGGGTTGTGGATGAACACCGACGCCAGCCCCATCCGGGCCGCGACGGCGGGCCACAGCCGCTCGATCAGGTGATAGACGGTGCCGTCATCGGGGATCGGCTCGGCGGGCCAGGGGTAGTCCTCGGTGAACAGCGCCAGCATCTCGCGCGCGACGTCGGCGCGGGTCCAGAACATGTTGCCCAGCGGAAACAGCAGCGGATGGTCCGGCAGCAGCCCCGGAAACCGGTCGGCCACGCCCGGCAGCAGGGGGCGCTGATCGTCCCAGGACACGACATGCGGATCAAAGGGCGCCACCAGCCCGACACCCGGCGCCGCGATCTGGCCCAGGGCCGAGGACAGCCCCCCGCCATCGCCCAGCAGGACGCGATGCAGGAACCGCCGCCAGCGATCCCCATGCGCCGCCGCGCGCAGCGATTTCTTCTGGTGCAGGTGGCACCAGATCAGATCGTCGCCCGCGGCCCCGCCCCGACCGAACAGCCGCAGGAACGGCAGGATGTCGCGGCCCTGATTGGGCACCACCAACACCTGGACCGTCAGCCCCAGCCCATCGGCCATCGCACCGATCCGCGCGGCCTTGGCGGGGGTATCGGTGGTGATCACGATGCGCGAGGCGCGCGCAAAGGCCAGATGGCCGCCCAGATCGGCGGCCAGATCATCCAGATGAAAGGCATGCATATGGATCGCGAATGGCGGCAGATCCGCGTCGGTGGGCAGGGGTCGGTCATCCTCGATCCGCAGGCGGTGGTGCAGCCAGTTGTCCGATGCGGCAACCACCGCGCGGGCGTGATCCGCATCGCGCCACAGCACGCGGCGGTCCAGGCGGAACAGCTTTTCCCGCTCGCGGCGGCGCCGCGGGCGATCGGCCTCGGACGCGCTGAACAGCTGCGGAATGTCGAACCGGCTCTCTCCGACCGCGGCCAGGCGCTGGCGGGCCAGGCGCATGCGCAGCGCCGACAGGATGGCGTCGCGCCACGGGGCGGGGGCCTGCGGCGGCACCACGGTCGCGGGCGTCGCCGACAGGGCGGTCAGGGCATCCGACGGGTCGCCGGGGGCGACGACGGTGATGAGACCCGCCCGGCGATATCGCGCATCGGCAAAGCCCGTCGCGCGGTCAAGGCAGACCACCGGCAGGCCGTGGGACACCGCGTCGAACACCGCCTCGGGCAGCGCCGCCTGGCGGGCCGACAGGAACATCGCATCGGCGGCCTGCATCACCCGGTCGGCGGGCGGACCGTCGCGCAGCAGGATCACCGGGCCGTCCGCGCACAGGTCCCGCAGATGACGACCAAAGGCCGCATCCCGGCAGGGTTCGTGCCGGTCGAGGCCGGTGCAGACCCAGACGAACAGCATCTCGGGATGGGACCGCGCGGCGATGCGGGCGGCCTGCGCGAACAGGTCCGGGCCATGGCGCCAGTCCAACGGCCCCGTGCCGCAGATGACCCGCCTGCCGTCCAGATCCTGGCCCACGGCCCGCGACAGCGCCGTCCGCGCCGCCTGGCGGTCGGCCGGGGCGACCGTGCCCGCTATCAGCGGGCGGGGCGGAATGACGACGCCGTCCGTTCCTGCATCGGCGCCGACATCGGCCAGACGCCCGGCCCATCGGTCGCGCAGGTGATCGGACGAAAAGACCAGCAGGTCGGCAAAAGCGGTCACGCAACGTGATTTCCAGCGGGCCAGGGGCGGGTCGGGATAATCGGCCAGACAGACCGCGAACGGGATCTCCTGCGCGACCAAAGGGTGCGCGAACAGCGCAGCCTCGGCCGAAGAGAGGATCGCGGTATCGATCCGGTCAAAGCCCGCGTCGTCGATATGGGGCATCTCGCGCAGCGGATGCGGCGTGATCAGGACCGCGCAGCATTCGGGCAGCAGCGTCTCCAGCATGGGTCCGCCCGACAGCGCGGCCAGGATCAGGTTGTGCCCGCCCAGGCCCGGATGCCGCAGCAGATCGACCAGCGCCGGATCGGCACCGGACGCCAGGCTGTGCGTGCAGACCAGCAGCGTGGGCAGGTCCGGGCGCAGCGGTTGCCGCCCCCGGTGCAGGCCCTGATGCAGGTCGGCCAAGGTGCGGCGCCCGCCCTCGACCCAGCCAAAGCGCAGATAATGCATCAGCGGGTTCATGCCCGCCGCGGCGATGTCGGGATACCACTCCAGATAGGTCCGATGAGAGAACCAGGACACCTGCCGATCGACCGGCGCGCCCAGGGCGATCAGCTCATGCGCCAGCTCAAGCGCGTCGGGATTGCCCTCTGCGATCAACGCCCCCAGGGCCGGATGCGTGACCAGCGCGGCCAGCGGCAGGTCGATATGCGGGGCCTGCGCGCGCAGCGCGGCATAGGCGGTGCAATGCGCCCCGGCGGCGCCATCGAACGCCGGGTCCAGACGGAAATCGGGCCGCGCGTCCAGCACCCCCAAAGGCCCCGCCAGCGCCGCCCACAGATCATCCGGGGACATGCGACCCCCCTTGCAGAACCGCCCGCAGAAAGGCGAACCGGCGGGTGTCGCGCATCGGCACGGCCGCCAGACGCATCGCCGCGGGGCGCAGCAGCGGGCTGCCGGCCGCCAGCGGCGACAGGTGGCAGGCCGTGACCCTGCCATTCGCATCGGCCTGCCAGGTCAGGGGTGCGTCGTCGCGCGGCTCTGGCCCGATACCCGCACCGCGGTGATAGCGCAGGGCCCCCGGACGGGTCGCCAGCACATGGCGAAAATGATGTAGGCAATGGGACAGCACCACGAAGGCATCGTCCTGCGCCTGCAGCATGACCAGCCGCAGGACCGCGTCCGGCCCCCCTTCGCCCACCGCCGTCGCCGTGCCCGCAAGGATCACCCCGTCCGGGCTTGACGCCAGCAGATCGGCCAGATCCGAAGGTTGTCGGTGGCCCTGAACGTGGATGATGATCATGCGCCCTCCCCCGGACGGGCCGCGGCCGGATGCGACGGGGCGATCAGCGGCGCCGGACCAGACGGCCCAGAACGCGGACCGGTGCGCTGACCCGCCACGAGGTGCTGGACAGAAACTCCTGGCGCTGGTCGTCCAGCTGACGCCGCAGGGCCTCGACCTCCTTGCGGGTCTGGTCCAGCTGCTGGCGCGCGGCCTCGGCTCCGGCGCTGCGCTGCTGCTGCTCGGCCTTCAGGCGGGCGTTCTGCTGTTCCAGCTGCGTGGCGCGGTTCGTCATGGCCAGCGTGTCGCGCCGGATCGCCGCCAGCGCGGCATCGCGGTCGATCAGGCGGTCGGTCAGCATGTCCAGCTCCTGCAGCTGGCGGGCCTGGTGGGCCTCGGCCTCGGCCTGGGCCTGGCGGGCGGCATCGCGGTCGCGCAGGGCCTCGTCGCGGGCCTGGGTGATCTGGGTTAGGTGCTCGTCCAGCATGGCTTTGTCCTTGGTCGCTTGGGTCAGGCGCGTCTCCAGCGCCGCCTTTTCGGTCTTGAGCGTCTCTTCGCGGGCGCGGGCGGGCGCCAGCTGGGCGGACCGGGCGCGCAGGGCCTGCATGGCCCCCGCGAACAGCCCCTCGGCCTCGTCAAAGGCCGTGGCGATGTCGTCCAGCCGGGCGTGGTCGTCGGCCTGTTCACCCGTGGCGGCCCACCGCTCCAAAATCTCCAGGGTCTGGCGGATCAGGCCGGGCACGCGGCTATCCTCCAGCACCGCCTGCGCGCCGGCGTCGTGATGGCGCAGCGCCCGGTTCACGCGCCCTGCCCCCGCCTCGGCCGGGCGCGGCCAGGGAAAGCCAAAGGCCGCCTCCGACGCGGCGGCGACGGCGGCCGGGTCGCGCAGCAGCGCCTCGTAAGAGGTGAAGTGCCGCACCTCCCCCCGGCTGTGGCGTTCCGCCTGCAGCACCTGCGACAGCCAGGCCAGCAGCGACAGGCCGGGGTCGATGTCGTCGCGCCGCTGCAGCGATGCGCCGATCTCGGAGGGGCTGCGATGGGTGTGCAGATAAACGCAGCGATAGCCCGCATCGCGCAGCACCCCCCGCCAGAACGGCAGCAGCAGGCTGATGCGTGGGTCCTTGAGATAGATCAGCGACCCGTCGCCATATTCCGCCGCGACCACGGCGCGGGCCTTGTCGTGGAACTCGGCCAGGCGGGGCGACAGATGCACGTCGGGGCGCAGCGGGCGCCAGTCGTCCCACCGCGACCCAAGCGCGGTCAGGATCGCGTCGTTCAGCCGGAACACCGGCAGCGATTCGTAATAGCCCGCGGCATTCGTATCGCTCGCCGGCATCAAGGTCGCGGGCCCGCGGCAGCCCAGCCCGTCCAGCATCCCCGCCAGCGAGGACGTCCCCGACCGGTGCATTCCCAGGACGACGACCGCCACCTTGCCGGGGCGGTCCGTATGCGGCTGTTCGGTCATCATCTGCCCTGTTGGATGAGGGCCTGCGGGTTCTGCGCCTGCAGGGCCTGAAGCTGCTGTTGCTTTTCCAGCATTCTTTGGCGGATGACGGCCTGATAGGCGGGACGCGCGACGGCCAGCGCACCCGCGCGGGTGGCGATCGCCTGCTCCAGTTTGCTCACCTGATCCGCTCCTGTCCAGACGCTGGATGGATTGAGGCGATACACCCCCATCACCTTGTCGATAAAGCCGATCTTTCCGATCCTGTCGAGATAGAAGGACATGGATATTTCGTTGAGACGTGGGTGATAAACCTGGTCCGGCATACCACGCAGAACGGAACGCCTCCCCATCAGTGACGAAAAATTGCCGATAAGGTTCAGATGTTCATTCTGCGAAAAATGCCAGCTGGTCAGCAGGGGGGGAAGGCCGTCCTGCCGCTTCAGCACCCGGCGGCTGTTTCGGGCCATGTCGAACAGCTCGATCCGCGAAAAGACCGCCCCCGCCTCGGGGTGAGAGGCCAGGAAATCGGCCTGGCGGGCGTTCTTGTCGGGGTCGGTCCAGTAGTCGTCGCCCTCCAGGATGGCGACGTGGTTGCCCGCCGCCTCGCGGAAGCAATGCTGGTAATTGGCCGAAACGCCCAGATTGCCGCCGGTGCTGATGTTGCGGATGCGGTCGGGATAGCGCGCGGCATAGCGCGCCATGATCCGCGCCGTCCCGTCGGACGAGCCGTCATCGGCCAGCAGGATCTCGTGCGTGTAATCGCCACGCTGTTCCAGCGCGCTCTCGATGGCCTCGACGATGAATTCCTGGTGGTTGTAGCTGAGGATCGCGGTCGAGACAGTCGGACGCGGCGAATGCTTGCTGTGCACCGCAACTCTCGCTTTCAGATAAGACTCCCGTACCGATATACGATCAGCGCTCTGCCCATTTTCATCATCGCTATAATCTAAGAAGACACGAGGCACAGACACAGGGTCCTGATGGCCAGTGAACCGGATTATTAAATCCCAGTCCACAAGTCGACGAAGACTTGGATCAAACCCGCCAAATTGATAGAATAGATCCTTCCGGTGACAAAATGCCCCCAGATCGATATAGTTGTCGCTCAACAAATCCTTGCGTGAAAACCCTCGTGCACCAATTAAATCACCACTAATTTTATTTAAAAGCCGCCCATAAAAACAATCCCTCTTAGGGTGCTCAATTATTGAACTGGAAAGAACGCTTAGAAATTCAGGGCGAACTTCGTTGTCGGTATCAACATAGGCGATCCACTCGTATTTTGCGTGGATAACCCCCGCATTTCTCGCAGCGCTGACGCCAACATTGTCATATAACTTTATGTAGCGCAAACGCCCGCATAGAATTTCTTCTGAAAATTCATTTTGTAAAAGCTCTTCAGTATTATCGGTCGAGGCATCATCAACAATGATAAGCTCAAAAAAGGTGTGGGTTTGAGCCAAAACGGATCGTATTGCCGATACAATACACCACGCGCGATTGCGCGTCGGCATCACAATCGAGAACCCGACCCTGTCAGTATTGAGAAAGCGTGAGACAAGGACATCAGATATTGCAGCTGAGAAAATTGCAGGTGAATTTTCACGCAGCCAAACCAGTAGAGGCCTAATTCCCTCAAAATTACTTTGCGTCTGGCGCAAAGCCTTTACCTTTACTAAGGGCAAGCCCATTTCAATCGCCCTAACCGGATGGGCAGAAATGTTCCGGTAGGTTGGGTCTTTCTCATGAGCACCCTTAAGGCGGTTTTCAACCATAGCTCCAAAAGTGTATCCTGCATCCGAAAGCGTTTTAGTCAAGCCGATCTCATATTTCATGATGACCTGCTGGACGTTTGGCTGTTTGGTGATGCCTTCGATGAAATTGCGGAAAACCGGCGACTGGAACACATGCCAGCCCAGCACCACGAAAAAGCTTTGCAGATGCGGGTGGAATTCCTGGCTGTCGGTGGCGCCCCAGAAATCCAGGTGCCGCGACTCCATCCGTTCGAACATGGGGGCAAAGCTGCCCACCGGGCCGAAACAGCTGTCGTTGCACAGAATCAGGTCGTCGGCCTCGTCCAGCCAACCGGCCTGCCGCGCCCAGGCCACGCCGCGCTTGTAGGAACCGAAATCGTATTCGCCATGCCGTTCGGCGATGACATGGTCCGCCAGCTTGGCCAGCACCTCGCGGCGGAGGGGCCCGATGGTGTTGTCGCAGACCACCACGATGCGGTCCACAAAGGGCCGCAGCCCCTCCAGATAGGGTTGGACCTGCGGGGGCAGCACGCCGTCGCCGCTGTAGCTGGCAAAGACCGCCACCCGGCGCCGCTTGGGCACCGTGCGGCTGCGCTGGCGGCGGCGGCGCGCGGCCTCCAGCTCTGACAGGGTGTCGGTAATGGGGATGCGTTCGCGCGACATCGTCGCCGGAAAGCCGGTGACCCGCTGCGGCAGGACGTCCCCGTCGCGCTGATCGCTGAGCAGCACGGTGCCGCCGTCGATGGCGACCAGCATGCCGAACAGACGCTCCAGCACAAGGGCGGGGGTGCCGTCATCGGCATAGGCGCCCGGCTGCCAGTCGATCTGCAGCGCCTTGAGCCGCAGCAGGATGCCCGTGCGGATCCAGAAGCAGGTGCCCGCGACAAAGCCCCAGTCCTGGCTACGGAAATCAAACCCCTGCAGCAGCGGCCCGGCCAGGTCGTCGATGCCGTCCGCGTTCTTCCACAGATAGGCCGGGCCATAGAGGAACAGCTGCCGCGCGCCCGCCAGCATCACCTGCGGATCGCCGCGAAAGCCCGCGATGATCTGATCGACCTGCCGGCGCGACCCCAGCACCCCGCCCAGCAGCGTCCGGCGCCAGGCCTCGGGCATCTTGAGGCCCTTTTTGGAGTGGATCTTGCAGACAAAGCCGTAGCGGGCCAGATCCACCTGGTCCATCAGCTGCATCAGCGCGCCGACATCCTGGCCCAGGTTCTGCACAGGCACCAGCTGCGCGCCCTCAAAGCGGTCGGCGATGCGCTGGCGGTCCTCCGGCGACAGCGTGTCCGCGAAGGTCACGAACCGGTCGGCATCGGCGGGAAAGTTCCCGCAGGCCGCCGACAGGTCGTCCAGCGTGTCCAGGTGCCAGACATGGACGATCAGGGCAAAGGCGTCGGGGTTGCGGTCGGTGGGCGCGGGCAGGGTCAGGTCCGGGATTTCTTCGGGCACCGGTCAGGGCTCCTCTGGGCGGCGGTCGGCGGAGGGCGGCCGCGTGTCGTCGGTTTCGCAGGCCGGCGCGCGGTCCCGCATGGGTTCACGCCAAAACGGCAGGCATGCTGCCCCCTAGCACAGGCGCCCCCGACACCACCAGAGGTTGCCGAACCGAACGGGGCAGATGAGCGCCCCTGCGCGTAATCCCACCAAAGGGCCGGTCGGACTGCCCGGTTGGATCGCAGGGCAAGCACGGCTATAGCAGGGCACGGCAGGGTGGCTGCCGGGCAGCGGACAGGACGGGATGATGAGGATACTTCTGGTGGGCGCGGGGCTGTCGGGGGCCGTGATCGGGCGGGCCCTGGCCGAGGCGGGGCACGATTGCCGCATCATCGATGCGCGGCCCCATATCGCGGGCAACTGCCACACCGAACGCGATGCCGAGACCGGCGTGATGATGCATGTCTATGGCCCGCACATCTTTCACACCGACGACGCGGGCGTGTGGGATTACGTCAACCGCTTTGCCCGCTTTCTGCCGTTCCAGAACCGGGTCAAGACGACCGCGCAGAGCCGGGTCTATTCGCTGCCCGTGAACCTGCTGACGATCAACCAGTTCTTCGGCACCACCCTACGCCCCGAAGAGGCCCGCGCCCTGATCGAGAGCAAGGCCGACACCACCATCACCGACCCGCAGACCTTTGAGGAGCAGGCGCTGCGTTTCGTCGGCCCCGAACTGTATGAGGCGTTCTTCAAGGGCTATACCGAAAAGCAGTGGGGCTGTTCGCCAACCGAACTGCCCGCCTCGATCCTCAAGCGGCTGCCGGTGCGGTTCAACTATGACGACAACTATTTCTTCCACCGCTTCCAGGGCATGCCGCAGGACGGCTACAGCGCGATGGTCGCGGCGATCCTGGACCACCCGCGCATCAGCGTCGATCTGGACACGGCCTATCATCCCGACATGGCGGCGCAGGCCGATCATGTGTTCTGGTCGGGGCCGCTGGACGGGTATTTCGACTATCGGTTGGGGCGGCTTGGCTATCGCACGCTGGATTTCGAGCGGTTCACCCATCAGGGCGACTATCAGGGCTGCGCGGTGATGAATTACGGCGACCGCGACGTGCCCTATACCCGCATCACCGAACACAAGCATTTCAGCCCCTGGGAAAGCCACGAGGGCTCGGTCTGCTATCGCGAATATTCCCGCGCGGCAGAGCCTGGCGACACGCCCTATTACCCGATCCGCCTGGTCGAGGAAAAGGCGCTGCTGGAGCAGTATGTCGACCTGGCCCGTGCGACGCCGGGAGTGACCTTCGTGGGCCGCCTTGGCACCTATCGCTATCTGGACATGGACGTGACCATCCGCGAGGCGCTGGACACCGCCCAGGCCTTCTCTCAGGGACCGGCCCCGGCCTTCCTGCGCGATCCACTGTGACCGGGCGCCCCGGCGCCACGGGGGTGGCGCCGTCCTGAAACTAATCGCCAGGAGGCTGGTGAAAGCATGGGTCGCTTAAGCGGAATCAGCAGCCGCGTAGAGATGCATCATCAAGGCATGGATCTTGCAGTCGTTATGATTGCGATCCAATATCAGCTGGCGAACAGATTCAGATAGTTCCTCCGCAGGCTTTGAGCCGACATTCGCATGATATTCTTGGATAGGCGGTAGCCCATGTGATCGAGATAGATATGACAGTGACTGGCCTAACCGCTCTGTCACGCCAATAAAGCTATAATAAGCTGTTAGCTTTCTCAAAACGTCTTCAAAGGACGAGACCATCCCAATGGCTTGCGTCAATTGAACATCAAAATCAGTGCTTCCGATGTAACCTTCAATGGTAGGGTGACGCTTAATAAAATCCTTGTGTGCAGGATGTGCTTCTGAACTGTTATAATTAAAGTTCGAAATCATGCGCTGAACAGGATCACGCAAAATCGTCCCTGATTTGACTGGCAATTCCTGATTGTGCCAGAACTGTATTTCAGCCCAACCATAATGGCCTATAATAACCTGGCGTACATTAGCCCTCGACTGCATGTAGGCAGCCCTACGCGCCAGTTTGCGGAAGGAGGCCCCCGCATTATTCCATTCGACACCGTAAAAGTGGTCAAAGGTTTGTTGCAGAGCCTTACCTACAGACATTCCAGCTGTCTTAGGAATATGCACGAAGAGCATCGTATCAGAATTGGCTTGAAACTGGTTCGGAGAAACCATCGCAGGCGAAAAGCGCTTGACGAAATCGGACATCACGGGAGATGACACACCGAACTCGGACGCTAGGCGGTCAATCATAGCTGGATCAGGCCGAACTGGCTGGGGCATCTTCAAGGCACGCCCGCGAGCGGCCAATCTAGAAGCCATGCGCCGCAGAGAGGAATCTTGGGTCATCACGTCACTCGCTCGATAGCAGGTCGGAAGGAATAACCTTTCAGGATAGCGCGGTAAATGGCCCGCCGCAGGGGGCGGGCCACGCCGCCGCCACGCATCTGGCGACGCACGCCGTAAGCATAGGCCAGCACGCTGAGCATCCCCGCCTCGCGGCGGCGGAACGAGGTCTCGTTGCGGGCGCCATACCTGAACTTCCACAGGGTCTTGTCATCCACCAGGGCAAAGTTCACGCCCTTGTTGTCCGGGGTGTCATGGGTCACCACGCTTTCGGGCACGAAGATGCCGGGATAGCTGCGCGCGATGCGGCGGGTGTATTCGGCATCGTCGAACCAGATGAAATAATCGGCGATGGGCAGGCCATGCTCCGTGACCGCCCATCGCGGGATCATCACCGAAACAAAGGACGCGCTGTCCACCAGCGCCCAGGCCTGCCCGGGCTGAACGAACCGCGCCCAGTCCCAGACCGGCCGCGGGCAGTTCATCTCGCACAGCGACCCGTCGATCCATTCGACACGCGAACAGGCAAAGCTGGGCCGCCAGCCGGTCTGCGTCTGAAAGCCCATCAGCGCGTCATGCAGCGCGCCGATCGCGTCGGGCTGCGGATAGGCGTCGTCATCCGAGACCCAGAAATACTGCGCGCCCAGCTGATAGGCGGCCTTGATCCCGGCATGGAACCCGCCCGCGCCGCCGATATTCTCGGGCAGGCGCAGATGGCGGATGGTCGGGTCGGCCTGGGCGCGGGCCTGGACCAGCGCCGCCGTGTCGTCGGTCGAGGCATTGTCGACCACCAGCACGATGTCGGGCCGCATGGTCTGGGCCGCCAGCGCGTCCAGCACCTTCATCAGCTTGGCCGAGCGGTTGAAGGTCACGATCACCGCCGCGGTCATGGTCAGCACGCTCATGCGCCTCCTCCCTCGGCGATGCGGCGATAGACGGGGGTCAGAACCTCCTCGGCGGTCGGGTCGGCGGATAGGCGCGCCCAGGCCTGCTGCAGCCCGTCCTTGTGACGCGCCAGCAGGTCGGCGTCGCGCCACATCGCATCCACGGCCGCGACCGTCTGGCCGATGGTGGCGCGCGGCGCCAGCGGCACCAGCAGCCCCTCGGGCAGCACCTCGTCCTGAGAGCCCACGCGGGTCGAGATCGGGATGCAGCCATGCGCCACGGCCTCATAGCACACCAGCGCCAGCCCCTCGTTGCTCGAAGGCAACAGCAGGATGTCGGACCGGCCCAGCAGCGCGGGAATGTCGGTCTTGCCCGGCAGCATCGCCACCTTGCCCGACAGCCCGTGGCGGCGCAGAAGGGCCACCAGCGTCGCCTCAAACGGGCCCTCGCCCACGATGGTCGCGCTCAGCGTCACGCCGTTGCGGGTGGCCCAGGCATCCAGCGCGCGCAGGCATTCGACCACGACCACCGGCCGCTTCTGGTAATAAAGCCGCCCGATAAAGCTGACATGCAGCGTCTTCTGACCGGCCGTCAGGCGCAGCGGTGGCAGGCTGGCGGCCGTGTCGTCGCGATCCAGCATGCGGCCCAGAACCACCTGCCCCGCCGGCGCGTGAAAGGTCCCCTGCATGTAATCGACCAGTTCGCGGCTGATGACATGCTGCATGTCCAGATAGTTGGACCAGACCCCCGAGATGCGCGGATAGCCCCCGTTCGCGTATTCGATGATATGGGTGCTGTCGATCGTCTGCACCCAGGGCAGGTGCATGCGCAGCATCGGCAGGCTGTCATACAGCGGCGTACAATGATGGATATGCACCGCGCGGATGTTCTCGGCCAGGGCCAGCCTTTCGACATAGCGCGGCCACAGCGCATGGGGCAGATAGCGGTCCAGCCGGATGAAGGTCACGTCTGGGTGGTCCGGCAGCCGGTCGGCCAGCCGCTGGATCGACGGGATCGAGGCCACCACGAACACCCGCAGCCCCGCCGCCAGCGCCCACCGCACCGTGTCAAAGCCCAGCTTTTCGGCGCCGCCCATCTCCAACCAGTGCATGCCGATCAGGATGGCGGGCCGCTTGTCCGAGGCCGGGGGCCGGGGCGTGCCGATCAGCGCCGACCCGCGCCCCAGGGGCCTGGCCACCCGGTCGGCCCGGCGGTCGGCCCGCCGCTTGCGCAGCATCTCGGCGCCATAGCGCATCTGCTCATAGGCCAGGGGGCTGGCGCGGAACAGCCAGTCCAGGCGGCGGATCGGGCGCCAGGGCGCATCGGTCTGGCGCAGCTCTCCGGGGGTCGGCGGGCGCGGGATGGCCAGGCGGATGGTCACCTCGGGCGCGTCGGGATGGGGGCCGGGACAGGTGATGGTCCCCAGATAGTCGGCGCCCAGATCCTGCGGGCGCGGCAGATGCGGCCCCTCGGTCACCTCAGGGCGGGCCCAGACCGGATCGTGCCCCATGGACAGCACGAAATGCAGCCGCCGGGTCGGAAACAGGGTCCGATAGATCCCGCGCGCCTCGGCGATGGATGCGGCGACATGGGCGGCCAGGGCCGGGTCGGCGGGTTTCTGGGATGCAAGCTCGGACATGGGCGTCGTCAATCCATGGGGCCGGCCATCGGGCGGGCCGGGTGTGGGGTCAGTCGATCAGGCGCAGCAGATAGGCGCCGTAATCGTTCTTGGCGAACCGGGCGGCGCGTTCGCGCAGCTGATCGTCGCTGATCCAGCCGGCCTCATGGGCGATCTCCTCGGGGCAGCCGGTCTGCAGGCCCTGGCGGTTCTCCAGCGTGCGCACGAAGTTTCCGGCATCCAGCAGGCTGGCATGGGTGCCCGTGTCCAGCCAGGCGAAACCGCGGCCCATACGCTCGACCGTCAGGCTGCCGTCATGCAAGTAGCTCTCCAGCAGGGTCGTGATCTCCAGCTCTCCGCGGGGCGATGGCTGGACGGCGCGGGCGCGGGCGGGCGCAGTGCCGTCCAGGAAATACAGCCCCGTCACCGCATAGTCCGAGGGCGGCATCGTCGGTTTCTCGATGATCGCGCGGGCGCGCATCTGGTCGTCGAAATCCACCACGCCATAGCGTTCCGGGTCCGACACGCGATAGCCAAAGACCGTCCCGCCGCTGTCGCGCCCATCCGCCGAGGCCAGCAGTTCGGGCAGGCCGTGCCCGAAGAAGATGTTGTCGCCCAGCACCATCGCGGAGGGGCTGCCCGCCAGGAAATCCTCGGCCAGGATATAGGCCTGCGCCAGGCCGTCCGGGCTGGGCTGGATGATATAGGTGAAGCGGATCCCCCATTGGCTGCCATCGCCCAGCAGGCGGCGGAACTGGTCCTGATCCTCGGGGGTGGTGATGATCGCGATGTCGCGGATGCGGGCCAGCATCAGCACCGTGATCGGATAGTAGATCATCGGCTTGTCATACAGCGGCAGCAGCTGTTTCGACACACCCATGGTGATGGGATACAGCCGCGTGCCCGACCCGCCTGCCAGGATGATGCCCTTGCGCTGTGTCATGCCTTGTCCTTCAGTTGGTCCAGAACGCGGGCCAGCCCGGCCCGCCAGTCGGGGCGCGCGATCCCGAAATCGCGCGCGATGCGCCCGCAATCCAGCCGCGAATTCAGCGGCCGCGCGGCAGGCGTCGGATAGTCGGATGAGGGGATGTCGGCCACCTGCGCGCCTAGGGACGCCTGCGCCATGATCTCGCGCGCGAAATCGGCCCAGGAGGCGTTGGGGGCGCCGGCAAAGTGATAGATGCCGCCCGTGGTGTCGGGCCGGTCGCGCATGACGCGGATCATCCGCAGGGCGGCGCTTGCGATGTCGGCGGCGGGGGTCGGCCCGCCGATCTGGTCGGCCACCACCGTCAGCCGGTCCCGCTCCGCCCCAAGGCGTAGCATCGTTTTCACGAAATTCGCGCCATGGGCGGAAAACACCCAAGAGGTCCGCATCACGGCCCACCGGCCGCCCGCGGCGGCCACGCCCTGCTCTCCGGCCAGCTTGGTCGCGCCATAGACGCCCAGGGGCGCGGTCGGCGCATCCTCGGCCCGCGGCTGATCGCCCGATCCGTCAAAGACATAATCGGTCGAGATATGCAGGAACGGGATGCCCAATTCGGCGCAGGCCTGCGCCATCGCGGTGGGGGCGTCGGCATTGACCAGGCGGGCGGTGTCCGCATCCGTCTCGGCCCGGTCCACGGCGGTATAGGCGGCGGCGTCGATGACCGCGCGGGGACGCGCCTCGCGGATCGCCGCGGCACAGGCGGCGGGGTCGGTCAGGTCGGCACGGTCGCGGCCAAGGAAGGTCGCCTCCGGGGCCAAGGCGGCCAGTTCCCGCGCGACCTGGCCCGTGCGGCCAAAGACCAGCAATCCCTGCATCACGCGGTCCCCAGGCGCTTACCCACGCCCTCGCGGTCCAGCAGCGGCTGCCACCAGTCGCGATTGGCCAGGTACCATTCGACCGTGCGGCGCAGCCCCTCCTCGACCGTCACGGACGGGCGCCAGCCCAGTTCCGTGCGGATGCGGGTCGGGTCGATCGCATAGCGGCGGTCATGGCCGGGACGGTCCGTCACAAAGGTGATCAGGTCGGCATGGGGCGCGCCTGCAGGGTGTAGGTCGTCCATATGCGCGCAGATGGTGCGGACCAGGTCGATATTCGTGGCCTCGTTCTCTCCGCCGATGTTGTAGCTGCGGTTCAGCTGGCCCTTTTCCAGGACCAGCAGCAGCGCGTCGGCGTGATCCTCGACATACAGCCAGTCGCGGATGTTGCCGCCATCGCCATAGACCGGGATCGGCTGGCCCGACAGCGCCTTGAGGATCACCACCGGCACCAGTTTTTCGGGGAAGTGATAGGGGCCGTAATTGTTGGAACAGTTGGTCAGCACGACCGGCAGGCCATAGGTCTCGGCCCAGGCGCGGACCAGATGGTCGGACCCCGCCTTGCTGGCCGAATAGGGGCTGCGCGGGTCATAGGGGGTGGTTTCCGTGAACTGCCCCGTCTCGCCCAGCGAGCCGAAGACCTCGTCGGTCGAGATGTGGTGAAACCGAAAGCTGTCGGGCTTGCCCTGGGCCGTCCAATAGGCGCGGGCGGCCTCCAGCATGTTGAACGTGCCGATCACGTTGGTCTCCACGAAAGCCGCCGGGCCGTCGATGGACCGGTCCACATGGCTTTCCGCGGCCAGGTGCATGATCGCGTCGGGGCGGTGATCCGCCAGGATGCGGTCCAGCGCGGCGCGGTCGCGGATATCGGCCTGCTCGAACGCATAGCGGTCGGACTGCGCGGCTTGGGCCACGTTCTCCAGGTTCGCGGCATAGGTCAGCGCGTCCAGGTTCACGACGTGATGGCCGCGCGCGATGGCCAGGCGGACGACGGCAGAGCCGATGAAGCCGGCGCCGCCGGTGATCAGGATCTTCATGGCGTCACCTCGAACGGGCTGGTCCAGTCGGCAAAGGCCGGGGCGGCGCGGTCCTTGTCCGACAGAAGCGGGTCGTCCACGCCCCAGTCGATGCCCAGGCTGTCCCAGGCAACCGCCCCATCCGACGCGCGGTCGTAATGGTCGGTGCATTTGTAGACGATTTCAGTGTCAGGCTCTCGCGTCACGAACCCGTGCAGAAAGCCTGCGGGAATCCACAGCTGGCGCCCGTTCTCGAAGGACAGCTCGGTCCCGAACCACTGGCCAAAGGTCGGGCTGCCGCGGCGCGCATCGACGGCCACGTCGAACAGGCGGCCCCGGCCGCAGCGCACCAGCTTGCCCTGCGCATGGGGCGGCGCCTGATAGTGCAGGCCGCGCAGCGTGCCCACCTGCATCGACATCGAATGGTTGTCCTGCACGAATTCGGGCAGGTCGACGCCCGCCTGCATCAGCGTGCGCCGGTTCCAGCTTTCGGAGAAGAACCCCCGCGCGTCGCCATGCCGCGCAGGTGTCAGGATCAGCACGCCGGAAAGCGGGGTGGACTCAATCTGCATCATCGCCTCGGGTCTTGAATGTGGGTGCTGTTTAGGGCCACGCGCCGCGAATGTCAGCCCCATCCGGGCCGGAAAGCCCGGCGATGCGCGGGCCGGGGCCGCGGTTGCCGCGCCAAGGCGCTTCGTGGTATCGCCCGCCCCGACCCGCCGGCCCCCGCCGGCCCAGACAAGAGCGGCACGCATGGCCCCCTTCCGACCCTCGATCACCGCCGTGGTCGTCACGCATGACCGGCTGGACAAGCTGTCCGTGACCCTGACGCGGCTGCTGGAGCAGCCGGTGCAGCGGGTGATCGTGGTGGACAACGCCTCGACCGACGGAACCGCCGCCTGGTTGGCCGCGCAGGGCGACCCGCGCCTGCTCGTGCATCGCTGCGACAGCAACCTGGGCGGCGCGGGCGGGTTTTCCGTGGGCATGCGGCTGGCCCGGGACGAGGGCCCTTCGGACTGGACGGTGGTCATGGACGATGACGGCCGCCCTGCCCCGGGCGCCTTTGACGCCTTTTACGCGCTTGACCTGACAGGCTGGGACGCCATCGGCGCGGCGGTGTTCCACCCCGACGGAAGCATCTGCGAGATGAACCGCCCCTATCGCAACCCGTTCTGGCATCCCGGCGCCTTTCTGCGCACGCTGGCGCGGATGCCCCTGGGGCGCGGGCGCCGCGGCTTTCACCTGACCGATGCCGAATACCGCGCCGACGGCCCAATCCTGCCCGTAGACATGAGCAGTTTCGTCGGCCTGTTCCTGTCGCGCGCGGCGCTGCAGCGGGCGGGCCTGCCCGATCCGCGCCTGTTCATATATGGCGACGATCAACTTTATACGCTGCTGATGCGTCGCCAGGGCCTGCGCATCGGCTTTGCGCCGCAGGTGCGGTTCGATCAT
This sequence comes from Paracoccus sp. SCN 68-21, assembly GCF_001724535.1. NCBI lineage: Bacteria > Pseudomonadati > Pseudomonadota > Alphaproteobacteria > Rhodobacterales > Paracoccaceae > Paracoccus > Paracoccus sp. SCN 68-21. Next base: position 17,272 of record NZ_MEES01000012.1, read on the forward strand.
GACACCACCGCCGTGCAGGGTCAGGGCGGCGTCGTGCTGCGGCCCCTGTGGAAGGTGTTCTACATGTATCGCAACGCGCTGATGGCCTATCGCGTGGCGGCGGGGCCGTGGTTCTGGCCGCTGGTGCCGCTGCTGTTGCGCAAATGGCGCCGCAAGGCCGCCGATTACGGCCCCGACGCGGCGCTGTTCCGCACCATCCTGGATCAGGCCGTGCGCGACGGGCTGGCCGCGCGGCTGGACCGCACCCATGATGAGGTGTTGCGCCTGACCCGCCCCGACTAGGCGCGGGTCAGTCCAGGTGGCCCGCGATGGCGCGGCCCAGGGCAAAGACCCGCTGTTCCAGGATCACCGGCGTCTCGCAGACATAGGTCAGCGACTGCTGGCGTTCGGTAAAGATCCGCTGTTCCCAGTCCAGAGCCTTTTCCTCGGCGTCGATGGCGTCGAAATCGGGCGGGTCGGCGGCCTCCAGGGCGGCCATGCGGGCGCGGCGGTCCTCGATGCGCAGGGACAGGTTCAGCTGGGACTGGCCATAGCGCGCGATGCCCCCGATCAGCGCGCCGCGGTCGCTGTCGATGCGGTCAAAGATCGCCTGCATCAGCGCGACCAGCTGGGCCTGCGACGCCCCGGCGGCGAAATCGGCGATCTCGGCCTCGGCCTGATCCAGCGGCAGGCGGCGCTGTTCCAGCCGTTCGGCCAGGCGGGCGATCTGCGGGTCGCGGACCAGGGCCAGCGCCTCCTCGTCCGGCAGGGGGCCCGTCCAGACCTGCCCCATCGACAGGTTCGGCTGCTTGCGCTGGATGCAGGGCCAGTCGGGGTCGGTGCCCGCCGCGCCAAAGGCGGGGCCTGCCAGCAGCGCCAGGGCCAAGGTGATGCGGATCATGCGGGGCCTCCTTTCCGGCGGGCCCAGAGGCCCTTTTGCGGATCATACATGAACACCGCCGCGCCAAAAAACCCCGCCAAACATCCTAGGACCACCGCCAGAGAGGTCCATTCGACGCGCAGATACAGCGCAAAGCGGATCAGTTCGACCGCATGGGTGAACGGGTTGAAGCGGCAGATGTCGTATAACAGCGGGCTGCTCTCGCGCATGCGCCACAGCGGATAGAGCGCGGACGAGGCGAAGAACATCGGAAAGATCACGAAGTTCATGACGCCCGCGAAATTCTCCAGCTGGCGGATGGCGCTGGACAGGAACAGCCCCATCGCGCCCAGCATCAGCCCCGACAGGATCAGCGCCGGGATCACCGCGACATAGCCCCAGACGGGCGGGCGGATGCCCCACCAATAGGCGATCGCCAGAAAGGTGAAGACCTGGATGATCGACACGATCACCCCCGCGATCAGCTTGGACCCCAGCAGGAACCAGCGCGGGAAGGGGCTGACCAGCAGGGTGCGCATGGCCCCGGTCTCTCGGTCATAGACCATCGACAGCGACGATTGCATGCCGTTGAACAGCTGGATCATCGCGACCAGTCCGGGGGTCACATAGACCTCGTAGAGGACATAGGTCTGATAGGGCGGCGTGATCGACAGGCCCAGCACAGCACGGAACCCGGCGGCAAAGATGAACAGCCAGACCAGCGGCCGCACCAGCGCCGCCAGAAACCGGCCCCGCTGATTGACAAAACGCAGCGTCTCGCGCCGGGCGATGCCCAGGAACGCGGTCAGCCAGCCGCGCGCATGGGCGGTGGGCGGGGTCACGGCGCCACCCCGGTCAGGTCCAGAAAGGCGCGGGTCAGCCCCTGCGCGCCCGCGATATCGCGCGCCGGGCCGTGGCGCAGCACCGCGCCGCGATGCAGGATCACCAGGTCGTCGGCGGGGTCGATCTCGTCCATGATATGCGTGGCCCACAGCGCGGACACCCCGTCGCGCGCGATCAGCCGGCGGGTCAGGGCCAGCACCTCGGCCCGCGATTTGACGTCCAGGCCCACGGTCGCCTCGTCCAGCAGCAAGAGGTCGGGGCGGTGGATCAGGGCGCGCGCGATCTCGGCCCGGCGCGACTGGCCGCCCGACAGGGCGGTGACGCGGGCATCGGCGCGGTCGGCCAGATCGACCTGAGCCAGGACCGTGTCGATGCGGGGCCGGGCCAGGCGGCCGGGAATGCCGTGCAGGCTGGCGTGATAGATCAGGTTCTGGCGGATGGTCAGGTCGGCATCCATCGCGCGGCTTTGGAACACCACGCCCAGACGGGCCAGCGCCCGCGACGGTTCGCGCCGCAGGTCGTGGCCGCCGACCCGTATCGTGCCGGATCGGTTGTTATAAAGCCGCGTGATCAGCGAGAACAGCGTCGTCTTGCCCGCGCCATTCACGCCCAGCAGGGCGGTGAACCCGCCCTGCGGAACGGTCAGAGACACGTCCTTCAGCGCCTGGACGGCGCCGAAGCTGTGGCTGACATTGTCGATCTGCAGGGCGGGCGCGGTCATTACTGGATGTTGAACACGGCCTGCAACGTGTCCCCCGATGAGCCGGGCACAGACAGCGTATAGCGCCCCGGCAGCACCGCGATAAAGCTCAGCCGCGCGGTTCCCGCACTGTCGAACTCGATGCTGTGGACGCCCATCGGGCGGATCTCGATATCCTCGATGACGATCTCGTTGATCCAGATGGCGCGGAAGAAATCGCCCCCCGACAGGGCCAACTCCTGGCTGCCGTCGGCGTTGATCTCGATCCGATAGTATCCGCCGGACTTGATCGTGTATTCACCCCCGGCGACAGGTTGTCCCGAGGCAAGCGTCAGGGGCGCCAGATCGGTGCGGTTCTGCCGGTCCAAAAGCCCCGAGAACCCGTATTCGTGCATGCCGCCGGCCTCATAGACACCGCCACCCTCCTCTGCTGCGGCCTCCTCGTCGTCATCATCATCGGTATCGGTTGCCGCCGGGTCGTTGGACTGATCGGTCGCCTCGCCCGATTGCGTGCCCGGCGCCGCTTCTTCGCCGACGACAGCATCGCCTGCGGGAGCTTCGGCATCCTGCGCGTAGACGGGCGCTGTCATGACAAGGGCAAGGGCTGCCCCGGCCATCAGTCTGGTAATGGTGCTCATGGATCGTCTCCTCCGGTATTGATATCAGTTCGGCGCCACGACGACGCCCCAAGGCTGCTGTCCGACCTGGACCGAGCGCAGCACCTCGTCTGTCTCGACATCGATGATCGAGACGTCGTTCGAATTGCCGTTGGTGGTATAAAGCCGCGTCTCATCGGGGTTGAAGGCCAGCTGCCAGACCCGCTGCCCGACCAGCAGATAATCGATCACCTCGTCGGTTTCTGCATCCACCACCGCGATGCGATTGGCCGGACCCAGGGCGACATACAGTTTCTTGCCATCCGAGGTGACGCGCGCGCCGACCGGCTGGATCGCCTCGGGCAGGACGCCCGGAATCTCAAAGCTGATCTTTTTTGTGATCTGCTGCGTCTCAGGGTCGATCACGCTGACCGTGCCGCCGATCTCGGAGGTCACGTACAGCTTGGACCCGTCGGCGGTGAACTGGGCAAAACGGGGGCGGCTGTCGACCAGCACGTTCGCGGTGATCTCGAACGTCTCGGTGTCGATGAAATGCGCCATATTGGTGGTTTCCGAGGTGTTGATCACCACGCGCCCGTCCGGGCTGACGCCCATGCCTTCGGGCTCCACGCCGACCGGAATCTCGGCCAGGACCTGGCGGGTCTTGACGTCGACGACGGTGACGATGTTGTCATCCTCGTTCGCGATGTACAGGGGGTTGCCCGACGGGTGCAGCACGAACAGCTCGGGGTCCGGCCCCGAGGGCAGGGTGTGCAGCTCCTCCATGGTGTTCGGATCGAAGACGCGCACCAGATCGTCGTCGGATGCGCAGACATACAACTCGGTCCCGTCCGGGCTGATGGTGATCCCGCGCGGGCGGTTGCCGGCGGGATAGGTACCGATCACCTCGAAGGTCTCGCCGTCCAGGACGGTGATGTCGTTGCTGCGCTCGTTGCTGACAAAGACGCGGTTGGCCATGGCAGGGCCCGATGCCAGCATCAGGGCCAGACCGGCGGTGGCGGAAAGCAGATGTCTCATGGCGTCTCCGGAAATTGGCATTGCGTTTCGGGGCGGTCGATGCCCAGCGTGTCCAGCTGGCTGGTCTGGTGCAGATACTGGTCCTGCGGGCTGACGGAGGTGGTAAGAACCCCCGTGGTCAGCAGGATAGGCTGGCGCACCTGGTGGTCCCAGTCGCGGACCGTCAGCGCCTGACCCTTAAAACCCGCCACGTCGAAATCGTCGGACAGAATGAAGGCCTTGAGCGTCGCGGGATCGCCGGAATTCGTGCGGGTGGCGGCCTCTCCGACGATGCGCAGCGACAGCCAGGTCTGATAATCGGCCTCGCGGATGGGACGCGCGGCCAGGCGTTCAAAGCGGTTCTGGAACTGGGTGCCGCCCCAGGCCTCCATCGCCGGATGCCAGCTGCGCGGCACCAGGCCCGCCGACCCGGCCACCGGGCGCGGGTCCCAGGTCAGATAGGGCAGATGGGCGGCAAAGACGTCGGCCTCGTCGGCGGTGATGACGATGTCATGCTCGGCCGCGCGTTGGGTGAATACCGGCATCTGCGCTTGGACCTGCACATGGCCGCTGTCGGTGCGCCGGGCGCCGCCGGTATCCTCGAATTCGCGTTCCTCGACGATGCGGGCGCCGAACTTGGCGGCGGCCGTGCGATAGGCATCGGCCATGGCCTGGTCCTGCGGGTGGCTGCCGTGGATCAGGAACCAGCGCGGCCAGTTCTTCCACATCAGGAACTGGGCCAGACCGTCGGCCAGCATCGCCCGGCTTGGCGCGACGTGGATCGTGTTGAACCGGCAATCGGCCCCGCGCAGGTTGTCGCCCCGCGCCATCGCGTTGAAGACCATCGCCCGATCCCCCGCCTGATCGGCCAGGGCCAGCGTCGTGGCGTCATCGGCCAGCAGCACCACGAACTCGATCCCGTCATCCAGCAGCCGGGCCAGCTCGGCCTCGGCGGTGTCGGGGGTGGCCGTGACCTCCTCGGCCTCGAAATCCTGGCCCATGAAGCGCCCGGTCGTGTCATTGTCCTCGATCGCCAGGCGGGCGCCCGCGAACCCCAGATCGGCGGGCGGCAGATCCAGCCGCGAGATCGGCGGCAGGCCCGGATCGTCAACCCGCAGAACGGCGGCGCGGATCAGCACCGGATCGGGGGACTGGGCCGCAGCGGGCTGGGCCAGTGCCGCGGCACCCACCAAAAGTCCTATGATTCCCTTGAGCATTTTCTCTCTCCCTGGGGTCATGGTGGGCGGGGATTCGGCCTGCGGCAACCCGGTTATTGTTCCCGCCGAACGCGGGAAGTTTTCCCTCAACCCAAGGTCTGAGGCGGCTACGGCTTTTGTCTGATAGACGCCCGGCATGGTCGGGCGCATGGTCGGATCATGACCCGAACCGGACCGATATCGACCCTGCTGCTGGCCCTGCTGGCCCCCGCGACCGCCCTGGCACAGGGCGCACCGCCGCCCGGCACCGCGACCTGGTTCGGCATCCATTACATCGACACCTCGACCGAGGGCGCGATCAACGGCATCCGCGCGGATGAGACCGACCGCATCGCCATGACCGAGGCCTATATCGCCCAGGATCTGGCCGCGCGGGGCTTTGATCTGACCGCCCCGCCCCCCGAGGCGGTGGCCCAGATCCTGAACCCCGTGCATTCGAACGGCGCCGATGCCCGCATCGCCCGCGAGATGGGCACCGACTATGTCATCGCGGGCGAGGTCCAGAAGGTGTCGAACCTGATCCAGTCGGTGAACCTGCACATCCGCGACGCGGAGACGGGACGCACCCTGCGTGCCGGATCGGTCGAGATCCGGGGCAACACCGATGACGCGTTCCGGCGCGGCTACAGCTATCTGCTGAGAAATGTGATCTTTCGGGAGGAACGGAAGGAATGAGGAATACGACGCTTTTGGCCGGTGCGCTTGGTGCGGTTCTGGCCATGACGACGGTGGCGGGGGCGCATGGCCCGTCGCGGCTCAAGACCGAACAGACGGTGATGCTGGACGCCACCCCCGCCGAGGTCTGGGAGGTGATCGGCCGGTTCGACGACATGAGCTGGCACCCCGTGGTGGCCCAGACTGCGATGGTCCCCGAGGGCGCGCCCGCGGATGTCGCCGACGAATCGACCCGTGTGCTGACACTGGAGGGCGACGGCGACGCCACCATCACCGAACAGCTGATGGGCATCGACAACGACAAGATGCAGTACCGCTATATGATCACCCAGGTCGACACGGCGGTGCTGCCGGTCACCAACTATTCCTCGACGCTGCAGGTCAGCGACAAGGACGGCAAGGCCGAGGTGCTGTGGCGCGGCGGCTTCTATCGCGGCTTTCCCAACAACGATCCCCCGGCCGAGCTGAACGACGATGCCGCCATCGCCGCGGTCGAGGGCGTCTATCAGGCCGGGCTGGACGCGCTGGCCGAGCGGTTCGGCCGCGCCGAATAGTGCTGCGCGCCCTGCTGCTGGTGCTGATGGGGTCCCCGGTCATGGCCGGGGATCTGGCTTTCGTGACATCCCAGAACGGCAATGCGGTGACGGTGGTGGATCTGGGTCGGGGGGAGATCCTGGCGCAGGCCGACATTCCCGGCGCACCCGCACCCGTGGCCTATGACCCGGTCGCGGGGCGCGCCTATGTCATCGCCGCCGATACCGGGCGCCTGCATGTCCTGGACGAGGACGCCCACCTTCTCAACCACGTCGATCTGGGGGCCGGGGCTTTCGGGCTCGCGGTGGGCGGTGGGGCGGTATTCGTGACGCATTGGTACGACGCGCGCCTGACCCGGCTGGACGCGTCGCTGCAACCGGTCTGGGCCGTGCCGACCGGCCCGGCCCCGGCGGGCGTCGCGGTCAGCGCCGATGGCCTGCTGGTCGCGACGGCCGATCGCGATGCGGATTCGGTCAGCATCTTTGACGCCGCCAGCGGGGCGCGTCTGCACCGGGTGGCGACGGCGGGCGCGCATCCCTTCGGCATCACCTTTCACGACGGGCGGCTGTTCACGGCGGATGTGCAAGGCGACCTTGTATCGGTCATCGACCCCGTGGCCGGGCGGCTGGTCGGGCAGGTGCCGACGGGCAGCCACCCCTATGCCGTGGCTTTCGCTGCCGGTCGGGGCTTTGTCACCGATCAGTATGATGGCACGGTCACGGTCTTTGATGCCGCGACGCTGGCGGTTCTGGCCACCGTGCCCATCGGCGACTATCCCGAAGGCATCGCCCCCCTGCCCGATGGCAGCGGCGTGGCGGTCGCGAACTGGGATTCGGACAGCCTGGTCGTTCTGGACGCCCTGACGCTGGAGGTGACGCACCGCATCGCGATGCCCCCCGGCCCCCGCGCCTTTGGCAGCTTTACGGGGCGACAGGGTCCGCGATGACCAGCGGCCGGCCGGCCTGTTCCCAGGCATCGGTACCGCCGGGAAACCACAGCACCGGCTCGAACCCCCATTCGACGGCGCGGCGCGCGGCGTTCCAGCTCATCCAGCAATCGGCGCGGCAAAAGATCACCAGCGGGCGGTCCGGGTCGCCCTGTTGAGCACGGGTCAGGCCGTCGCGAAGCCGCGCCTCCTCGGCCGGGGCCAGCGCCTGATAGCCGGTGTTCCACAGCCACAGCGCGCCGGGGATGGTCTGGTGCGGCGGCTCGTTCCACAGGGTGCCTTCGGGCAGACCCTCGGGGCGGGCCTTGCGCGGCATCGCGTCCACGAAGGCCGCGCCCGCCTCGTGCAGGGCCACGGCCTCGTCGATGCCGATGACCTGCGCGCCGGTCAGGGTCGCGGGCACCGGCGCGCGATAGGGCTCTCCGCGATAGGTGTCGGGCTCGGGCACCGTCTGTGCCCAGGCGGCGGGTGCCAGCAACAGCGCCAGGACCGCCGCACGGGTCATGGCAACAGCGCCTTGCCGTAATCGTCGACCAGCGGCACCCCGGCCTCGTGCAGGATGTCGTTGATGGCATCCTGGTTGCGGCGGATCAGGCTGTTCAGCTCGCGCTTCCATTCCTGCTCCTCCATGCGCACGCCCATGGTGATGCGATAGAACAGGCGCGGATTGGCCTCTTCGTGCAGCAGCGGCGTGAACTGCAGGTCGGGGTCGTCCTTGACGCGCGGCCCGGCCAGCGGGCCCCACATGACCGCGGCGCCCATCTCTCCGCTGCGGACACCCTCCAGCAGATCGCCCATCGGGTCCTCGACCCGGCGGTCGACGAACAGATCGACGCCGCGCATGTTGGGGGCCAGCCCCGCCCGGGCCAGATGCGTGGCGGGCGGCGTGCCCGCGACCACGCCGATGCCGTGATCCTTGAGCGCCGGGTCGGTCAGCCGGTCCACCTGCGCCAGGGGACCGTCGCGGCGCGTCACGATGCCATAGACCGAGGTGTAGTAATGATTGGTGTTCTGGACCAGCTCATCGCCTTGGGCATAGCCGATCACCACGTCGCAGGTGCCCATCCGCAGGGTCCGCTGGATAAAGCCCATGCCCGAGGGAAACCAGCTGTAGGTGACGGGCAGGCCCAGCGTCTGTCCCACGAATTCCGCCAGACGGTTCTCAAAGCCGGTGCCGTCGCGGTCCGACATGGGCGCGTTGGCCGGGTCCGCGCAGACCCGGAACTGCGTGGTCGAACGGAGGTCGGCGACCTGCGCCGTCACGGGGCTGGCCAGCATCCCCGCGATCAACCCCAGGACGCCGATGCGGCGCAGCATCAGCTGGACATGCAGGAATCTTCCTGCGCCGTGTAATCCTCGGATTTGTCGGCCCGTTCGGCGGGGCGTCCGCGCCCGATCGTGTCGGTGCCATGCGCCAGCAGATAGACATAGATGTCGTCGATATAGCACCAGACGTTCTTGTTGGTGCCGAATGCCGGCATGACCGAGTTCGTGCCCTGCTTGCCCGAGGCCACGACCTGCATGAAGTCATAGTAATCCATCCGCAGCACGGAATTCTTCAGCGCCGGCGCATAGGTCGACCCTTCGCCATCGGGGCCGTGGCAGACATGGCATTCCGCGTGATAGCGGCGGAACCCGTTGAAGGTCGCGAAATCGACCACGCCGTCCTCGACGTTGAAGGTCGGGATGCCCTCGGCATTGCGCCAGCGGCCGTCCATCTCCTCAACGGGGGTCATGTCCTGGCCGTTCGCCAGGACCATGGCACCCTCGGCAGCCTCGGGGGCGGGGGCCGTTTCAGTCTGCGCCAAGGCCATGCCGGCCAGGGACGCACCCAGGACCAGCGCCGTGAGGCTGGTGATGGCTTTCATGTCGGAAGTCCTCCCAAAGTCGTCTGTCTCCTCAGACGGTTCCGCCCCAGTCTAATGCTGGGGCGGCGCCATCAAAGGTCACGCTTGCGTATCCGGGCCCAAAGTATGAGGCGGCCCGCCTGCTGGTCTCAGTTCGGCAGTTCGAACACGGTCAGCTGACCGCCCAGTTCGGTATAGTCGCTCAGCGCGGCATAGCCGCCCACGGCGCCCAGACCGTCATTGGGGTTGGTCAGACCGGCCGCCAGACCGATCCCGGCCCATCCGCCGACACCCGACAGAACGGCGATGTACTGCTTGCCGTCATGCTCGTAGGTCATCGTGTTGCCGATGATGCCCGACGGCGTCTTGAAGCTGTACAGCTCCTCTCCGGTCTCGGCATCGACGGCCTTCAGGAAGCCCTCCAGCGTGCCATAGAAGACCACGTCGCCCGCGGTCGCCAGGGCGCCCGACCAGACCGAGAACTGCTCGGGCAGGGACCACTTGATCTCGCCCGCGACGGCATCCCAGGCGATGAAGTTGCCCATGCCGCCATGGCTGTCGGGGGCCGGGTACATCGACAGGGTCGCGCCGACATAGGGCTGGCCCGCGGTATAGGCCACGCGGAACGGCTCATAGTCCATGCAGACGTGGTTGGTCGGGACGTAGAACAGGCCGGTCTTGGGCGAGTAAGACGCAGGCTGCTGGTCCTTAGTGCCCAAGGCCGCCGGGCAGACGCCGGTGGTGTTCACATCCTCGCCGTTCTGGGCGGTCGAGTATTCGGCCACGACCATCGGACGACCATAGGTGTCCGAATCGGGGTTCATGTCGACTTCGGTGGCCCAGTTCACCGCCGGGTCGAACTTTTCGGCGACCAGCAGCTCTCCGGTCTCGCGGTCCAGCGTATAGGCGAACCCGTTACGGTCGAAGTTCACCAGCAGCTTGCGCTCGACGCCGTCGATCTCCTTGTCGATCAGGATGTTCTCGTTGACGCCGTCATAGTCCCATTCGTCATGGGGCGTCTTCTGATAGAACCACTTGGCCTCTCCGGTATCGGCATCGCGGGCCATGATGGTCATGGACCAGCGGTTGTCGCCCGGACGCTGGCTGGGGTTCCAGGTCGAGGGGTTGCCGGTGCCGTAATAGACCAGGTTCAGGTCCGGGTCATAGCTGAACCAGCCCCAGGTCGAACCGCCGCCGATCTTCCACTGATCGCCTTCCCAGCTGTTCAGAGAGCTGTCCGCGCCGATGGGCTGGCCCAGATGCATGGTCGTCTCGGGGTTGACCAGCATCTCGTCGTCGGGGCCGGTGGACCAGGCCTTCCACGCCTCGGTGCCGTCCGCCAGGTTATAGGCGGTGATGCGGCCGCGCACGCCGTATTCGCCGCCCGACACGCCGACCAGGACCTTGTCGCCCACGGGCATCACGGTCGCGGTGTTGGTCTCTCCGATGGCCGGATCGCCGGTCTTGACCGACCACTTCACTTCGCCGGTCTTGGCATCCAGCGCCAGCAGCGTGGTGTCGGCCTGGTGGCTGATGATCATGCCGTCCGCATAGGCCGGGCCGCGATAGACGGTGTCGCAGCACATGACCGCGATGACCTCGGGGTCCTGCTGGGGGGTGTGGCGCCACAGGATCTTGCCGTTGTCGTTCAGGTCCAGCGCAAAGATGTTGTTGGGGAAGGGCGTGTGGACATACATGACGTTGTCGACCACCAGCGGGCCACCCTCATGGCCGCGCAGCACGCCGGTCGAAAAGGTCCAGGCCACGCGCAGGTCGCCGACGTTGTCGCGGTTGATCTGGTCCAGTTCGGAATAACGCTGGTTGGCATAGTCGCCGGTCTGGATCGCCCATTGCGCCGAATTGCCCGTCTCGGTCAGGACGCTTTCGTTGGCATAGGCCGATACGCCCGTCATCAGCAGCGCGACTGCCGCGCTGTTCAAGAGATTTTTCATAGAGTGCTCCTCCGCTCCCTGGATGCAGCGCCGCAGGTTTCCTCCTCCCGCGGCAGTCCATGTCCAAGTAGTTGGTCGGGCACCCCCTTGCGTCAATCGCAGCCCCTGCCCTTTGCCCCTAAAGTCTTATGGGAAAACGGCAGGGGTGACGGGAATGATCGGCAATCGGTTCAGACCAGCCGTTCGGCGTGCCAGAAGACATGGTCGGCCATGAAGCTCTGCACGAAGAAGTAGCTGTGGTCATAGCCCGGATGCATGCGGAACTGGCCGGGCTGGCGGCGTGCCATCATTGCATGGGCCAACGATTCGGGACGCAGCAGGTCCAGGAACTGATCGTTGGCGCCCTGGTCGATCAGCACCTCTCCGGGATAGCCGCGTTCGGTCATCAGCAGCGTCGCGTCATGGGCGCGCCAGCTGTCCCGATCCTCGCCCAGATAGGCGGTGAACTGCTTGCGGCCCCAGTCCGATTCCGTCGGGTTCGCGATGGGCGAGAAGGCCGAGACCGACTTGTAGCGGTCGGGATGGGTCATCGCGATGGTCAGCGCGCCATGCCCGCCCATCGAATGGCCGGTGATGCCCATGGCATCGGCGTCGATGGCAAAGTTGTCGGCGACCAGTTCGGGCAGTTCCGCGGTGATGTAATCCCACATCTGAAAATGCGGCTTCCACGGGTCCTGGGTGGCATTGACGTAAAAGCCGGCACCCTGCCCCAGGTCATAGGCCTCGTCATTGGCCACGCCCTCGCCCCGGGGCGAGGTGTCGGGAAAGATGATGGCGATGCCGGCCTCGTCGCACCATTGCTGGGCGGCGGCCTTGGTCATCGCGTTCTCGTGGTTGCAGGTCAGGCCCGATAGGTACCACAGCACCGGCACGCGCCCGTGCAGCGCCAGTTCGGGCAGGTAGACCGCAAAGGTCATGTCGGTGCCGGTCGCCTGCGATGCGTGGCGATAGACGCCCTGGGTGCCGCCAAAGCTGCGGGTTTCGGACAGAGTCTCAAGGCTCATCGGTGTCTCCCTTCAGGGTGTGGAACATGACCAGCGCATCGACCGGCCCGTACTGGGGATGAAGAAACGCGCCCGGCAGGCAGCCCACAACCTCAAACCCGGCCTTCTGCCACAAATGGACGGCATCGGCATTGGTGGACACGACGAAGTTGAACTGCATCGCGCGGAAGCCCTGTCCCGCAGCCCAGGATTTCGCGTGATCGACCAACGCGCGCGCCACGCCCCGGCCGCGGGCATCGGGATGGGTGGCGAACGAGGCGTTGGCGACATGCGACCCGCCCGCCGGACGGTTCGCGCCGACATGGCTGGTCCCCAGGATGCGCCCGTCGACGAGCGCCACGAAGGCGGAAAAGGGGGCCGCGAACCAGTCGCGGATCGCCTGGTCCCGGTCGACGTCGCGGGGCATGCAGTAGGTCTCTCCCGCGCGATAGACGGGGCGCAGGATGTCCCAGATGGCGTCGTGGTCGTCCGGTCTGGCGGGGCGGATCGCCACCCCGCCAGTCCCGCTCATTTCAGGTCGTCCACGGTGCGGATGATCTGGCCCAGCAGGCCGTAATCCAGCGCCTCCTTGGTGTTCAGCCAGAAGTCGCGCTGCGTGTCCTTTTCGATGCGTTCCATCGTCTGACCGGTCGCCTCGGCAAAGATCTGGTTCAGACGGTCGCGCATCAGGCGCACCTGTTCCGCCTGGATCATCATGTCCGACGACGTGCCGCCGATCCCGCCCGAGGGCTGGTGGATCAGGAACCGCGTGTTGGGCAGGCAGTAGCGGTTTTCCTTTTTCGCCGCGACAAAGATCAGCGCGCCGGCGGAGGCCACCCAGCCCGAGCCGATGGTGCGCACGGTGGGGCGGATAAACTTGATCACGTCATGGATCATGTCGCCCGATTCCACGTGCCCGCCGGGGGACGAGATCAGCATGTTGATCGGCTTGTCGCTGTCCTCGGCCAGGGCCAGCAGATGGGCCACCGTGCGCTGCGCCAGCTTGTCGTTGATGGCGCCCGCCACGATGACCGTGCGCGACTTGAAGTACAGCTTGCCGATCTTGTCGCCCTCGGGCAGGCCCAGGCCGCCATCCTTGTCGCCCTTGGGCTGGCGGTCGTCGTCTTCCTCGTGATCGTCGTCGTCGTCCAGCCACTGGTGGCGCATGGGCCTGCTCCTTCGTTCATTCTTATGGCGACGGCGGGGCGCGCGGGCCCCGCCGTCCTTTTACCTAAGCAGCCATGAAGGATCAGTAAAGGACGACCGAGCGAATGGATTCGCCGTTATGCATCAGGTCGAACCCCTTGTTGATGTCATCCAGCGGCATCGTGTGGGTGATCATCGGGTCGATCTCGATCTTGCCGTCCATGTACCAGTCGACGATCTTGGGGACATCGGTCCGGCCGCGCGCGCCACCAAAGGCCGTGCCCTTCCAGACGCGGCCGGTGACCAGCTGGAACGGACGGGTGCTGATTTCCGCGCCCGCGGCCGCCACGCCGATGATGACCGACACGCCCCAACCCCGATGGGTGCATTCCAGCGCGTCGCGCATCACCTTGGTGCTGCCGGTGGCGTCAAAGCTGTAATCGGCGCCGCCGATCTGATCGAACGGGGTCTTGGTCATCTCGACGATGTGCTGGACGATGCCGCCGTCGATTTCCTTGGGGTTGACGAAATGCGTCATGCCGAAGCGTTCGGCCATCTCTTTCTTATCGTTGTTCAGATCGACGCCGATGATCATGTCCGCGCCCGCCAGACGCAGGCCCTGGATCACGTTCAACCCGATGCCGCCCAGACCGAAGACGACGGCCTTGGCACCGATCTCGACCTTGGCGGTGTTGATCACCGCGCCGATGCCGGTGGTGACGCCGCAGCCGATATAGCAGATCTTGTCGAAGGGCGCGTCGTCGCGGACCTTGGCGACCGCGATTTCCGGCAGCACCGTGTGGTTCGCGAAGGTCGAGCAGCCCATGTAGTGATAGATCGGCGTGCCATCCAGCATGGAGAAGCGGGTCGTGCCGTCGGGCATCAGGCCCTTGCCTTGGGTGGCGCGGATCTTGGTGCACAGGTTCGTCTTGCCCGACAGGCAGGACGCGCATTCGCGGCATTCGGGGGTATAGAGCGGGATCACGTGGTCGCCGACCTTCAGGGAGGTGACGCCCTCGCCGACCTCGACCACGACGCCCGCGCCCTCATGGCCCAGGATGGCGGGAAAGATGCCCTCCGGGTCGTCGCCCGAGCGGGTGAATTCGTCGGTGTGGCAGATGCCGGTGGCCTTGATCTCGATCATGACCTCGCCGGCCTTGGGGCCTTCCAGATTGACCTCCATCACTTCCAGCGGTTTGCCGGCCTCGAGGGCCACGGCGGCACGGGTTCTCATGAATATTCTCCTGTTCCCTCTTGGGCGTATCGGTCAGGGCGAAGGGGCCGACGGTGCGGCCCCTTGGCGGTTCTTCCAGCGGCAGGCGCATGCCGTCAAGCAGGCAGCGCGCCCGCGCGTTTGGCGACATGGGTCGCGATCGCGTCCATCAGCGGTGGGGACAGCGCATCATAGGGGTCCAGCCCAAGCTCGCGCAGGCGCGACCGGATGCCGTCCATCCGCGACGGATCGACCCCTGATTCGATGACCGAGCTGACAAAGGCCGCGAATTCGGGCGCCGACCAGCCCGCGTCGCCGGACAGTTCGGTATGCACGAAATCGAGGCCATAGAACGGATGGTCCTTGTTCTCGATCCGGCCATACATGTGGACGCCGCAGTCGCGGCAGCGATGGCGCTGGATGGCGGCAGAGGCATCGACGACCTCCAGCTTGTCGGCGCCCTCCAGCACCTCGACCGCATCGCGGGACACGACCGCGATCTGGCTGAACACCGCGTCATCGGGCTTCCAGCATTTCGTGCACCCGCAGACGTGGTTATGGGCGGTCTGTGCGCCGACCCGGACACGGACCGGGTTCGTGGCACAATGACAGGACAGCACGCTGCCCGAGAATCCCGGACTGCCTTTCGCAATGCCGTGATCGACGGCAGGGTGGATATGGACACCTTCAGTGCTGGTCATCATCCCCTCCTCTGGCTGACCGGATGTGACCAAGCGTCGCGCCATCAGGAATGATCGGCAAGTCAGCGGAAGGTGGTAGCAGCCCGGCCGGGTGGCCGGGCCGCGGCGCCTTTAACTGGCGGGCGTGGACGACACGCCGACCTTGGCCGGACGCAGCAGGCGGTCATGCAGCATGAAGCCGTTATCCATCACTTGGATGATGTGGCCCGCGACGGTGCCGGGGACCGGGGCCTCGAACATGGCCTCGTGATGGGTGGGGTCGAACTTGTCGCCCGGCTCGGGGCGGATAATGGTGATGCCGTGCTTGGTGAAGACGTTGGACAGCTCGCGCAGGGTCAGCTCGACCCCCTCGATCAGGGCGGCGGCGGCGGTGCGCTGTTCCTCGCCCGCCGCGTCCAGCGCGCGGGTCAGGGCGTCATGCACCGGCAGCAGGTCGCGCGCCAGGCGCGATCCGCCGTAATTCTCGGCGTCGCGGCGGTCCTTGTCGGCCCGCTTGCGCGAGTTCTCGGCATCGGCCAGGGCGCGCATCCACTTGTCGCGCATCTCGTCACGCTCGGCGGTCAGGCGCGCCAGGGCGTCATCGGGATCGGCCAGCGGGTCGTCCAGAAACTCGTCCATGGGCTGTTCGTTCTGCTCGGTCATTTCACTTCATCCTTTCCGGCCGGACAGCACCCGCCCGACCAGCTGCGCGGTATAATCGACGATCGGCACGATCCGGCCGTAATTCAGCCGGGTCGGCCCGATGACACCCACCGCGCCTACAATTTTCCGGTCGGCATTCATATAGGGTGAAACGACCAGAGCGGAACCCGAAAGTGAAAAAAGCGTGTTTTCCGACCCGATGAAGATGCGCACCCCCTCTCCGCGCTCGGTCAGCTCCAGGAATTCGACGATGTCGCGCTTGCGCTCCAGATCGTCGAACAGAATGCGGATGCGGTTCAGATCGGCGGCCTCGCTGTCCAACAGGTTCGCGCGGCCCCGCACGATCAGGCGCGGATCGGCGGCCTCGGCCCCCCACAGCGCGATGCCCGATTCCACCAGCTCGGCCGCCAGCACGTCCAGCTCGCGCCGCCGCGCGTTAATCTGCTGGGACAGATGGCCGCGCAGCTCGGCCAGGGTCTTACCCTCGGCCATGGCGTTGAGGAAATTCCCGGCCTCGCGCATCGAGGACGGGGTCTGGCCCGGCGGCGGGGTAAAGATGCGGTTTTCCACATGCCCATCGGCAAAGACCAGCACCACAAGCGCCCGGTCCGGCCCTAGGCTGACGAATTCGATATGGCGGATCGGCGCCTCGTGCTTGGGCATCAGGACCAGCGATGCGCCCCGCGTGATCGACGACAGGGCGGTGCTGACCCGGTCCAGCAGCACCCCGGTTTCGGGGTCGTCATTGCCAAGCGTCTGGTCGATGGCCGCGCGGTCGGTCGAGTTGACGGCGTCGATCTCCATCATGCCGTCCACGAACAGGCGCAGCCCCATCTGCGAGGGCATCCGCCCGGCCGAGGCATGCGGGCTGTCCAGAAGCCCCATGAACTCCAGGTCCTGCATCACGTTGCGGATCGTCGCGGCGCTGACCTTTTCCGACAGCGCGCGGGTCAGCGTGCGCGAGCCCACCGGCTCTCCGGTTTCCAGATAGGATTCGACCACCCGGCGAAACACCTCGCGGGAGCGGTCGTTCATCTCGTTCAGCAGCGATTCCTGGGTCATCAGCTCTGTCTTGTGACCCCTGTTGGGGTTGCGTGTGGGGGGCCCCGGGCGCTATGGGCAGGGGATATTCACGAAAAGGAACAGTCATGCGCCCGTCCGGCCGGAATCTAGCCCAAATGCGTCCGATTTCAATTGAAACCGGGGTGATGCGCCATGCCGAGGGCTCCTGCCTGATCAAGTGCGGCGACACGCATGTCCTGTGCACCGCCACCATCGAGGACAGCCCGCCGCGTTTCCTGAAGGGCACCGGTCTGGGATGGGTCACGGCCGAATACGGCATGCTGCCACGCGCGACCAACACGCGCAACCGCCGCGAGGCGGCGCAGGGCAAGCAATCGGGCCGCACGCAGGAAATCCAGCGGCTTATCGGCCGCAGCCTGCGCGCGGGCATCGACCGCAGCGCGTTGGGAGAGCGTCAGATCAGCATCGATTGCGACGTGATCCAGGCCGATGGCGGCACGCGCTGCGCGTCGATCACCGGGGGCTGGGTCGCGCTGCGGCTGGCGGTGAACAAGCTGCTGAAGGCGGGCGCGATCACCAGCGACCCGATCCTGGACCATGTGGCGGCCGTCAGCTGCGGCATCTATGCCGGCCAGCCGCTGCTGGACCTGGACTATGCCGAGGACAGCGAGGCCGGGACCGACGGCAACTTCGTGCTGACCGGCGCGGGCCGCCTGATCGAGGTGCAGATGTCCGCCGAGGGCGCGACATTCTCGCGCGACGAGATGGGCCGCCTGCTGGACCTGGCCGAGGCCGGGATGGCCGATCTGGTCGCAGCCCAGAAGGCTGCGATCGCGTGAGGGCCTTTACCGAAAAGCGTCTGCTGGTCGCGACCCATAACGCGGGCAAGCTGGACGAGATGCGCGCCCTGCTGGCCCCCTACGGGGTCGAGGTGGTGGGCGCGGCCCAGATGGGCCTGTCCGAACCCGCCGAGACCGAGGACAGCTTTGCCGGCAACGCCCGCATCAAGGCGCGGGCCGCGATGCAGGCGACCGGCCTGCCCGTGCTGGCCGATGACAGCGGCATCTCGGTCGATGCCCTGGGCGGCGCGCCCGGGGTCTATACCGCCGATTGGGCCGAGACCGGCCAGGGCCGCGATTTCGCGATGGCGATGCAGCGGACCTGGGACGCGGTGCAGGCGACGGGCACCCCTGCCCCGCATGCGGCGCAGTTCCGCTGCACGCTGGTCCTGATGTGGCCCGACGGCCACGAGGCGCTGTTCGAGGGCGTGCTGCCCGGTCAGGTCGTCTGGCCCCCGCGCGGGGCCGAAGGTCACGGCTATGACCCGATCTTTCAGCCGGACGGGCATCAGGTCACGCTTGGCGAGATGTCGACTGAGATGAAGAACAGCCTCAGCCACCGCGCCCGCGCCGTGGCCCGGATGATCGAGGCCTGCTTTGCATAGGCTGTCCACCGGATCGCCCTTCGAGGCACGGCTGGCCTATAGCCGGGCCGTGATCAAGGGCGACTGGTGCTTTGTCTCGGGCGTAACGGGCTATGATTATGCGGACATGACCATGCCCGACGATCCGTGCCAGCAGGCCCGCAACTGCTTTGCCACCATATTTTCGGTGCTGGATCAGGCGGGGTTCGCGCCCGATGACATCGTCCGCGTGCAGTACACCATCACCGATGCGGCCCTGGTCGAGCGGATCGCTCCTGCCCTCTCCGAGGCGCTTGGGCAGATCCGCCCGGCGGCGACCATGATCGTCGCGGGCCTGATCCGGCCTGAAATGCAGGTCGAGATCGAAGTCACGGCATTCCGGGGATGACCAAGGCGGGCGAAGACTGGCGCGCGGGCGGGTTCGGCCTCTATGTCCATTGGCCGTTTTGTGCAGCCAAATGCCCCTATTGCGATTTCAACAGCCATGTCGTGGCACGGGTCGACCAGACGCGATGGGCGACCGCCCTGTCGTCCGAGATCGCGCGGCTGGCCGCCGAGACGCCGGGACGGCATCTGGGCAGCATCTTTTTCGGCGGCGGCACGCCATCGCTGATGGAGCCGGACACCGTCGATGCGGTCATCACCGCCGCCCGCGCGGGCTGGGGTTTCACCAACGATATCGAGATCTCGCTGGAGGCGAACCCAACCAGCGTCGAAAAGGGCCGGTTCCAGGGCTTTGCCGATGCGGGCGTGAACCGCCTGTCGATGGGCATCCAGGCGCTGAACGATGCCGATCTGCGCCGTCTTGGCCGGATGCATTCCGTGGCCGAGGCGCGGGCCGCGTTCGACGTGGCCCGCGACGTCTTTGGCCGCATCAGTTTCGATTTGATCTATGCCCGCCAAGGCCAACAGCGGGACGCTTGGCGGGATGAGCTGCGCGAGGCGCTGGCCATGGCCGCCGATCACCTGTCGCTGTATCAGCTGACCATCGAACCGGGGACGGCCTTGGGCGCCCGGGCCGACGCGGGACTTCTGCGCGGTCTGCCCGATGACGATCTGTCGGCCGACATGTATTTCGACACGCAGGAGATCTGCGAGGCGGCCGGAATGGGCTGCTATGAGATCTCGAACCACGCCCGGAGCGGGGCGGAAAGCCGTCACAACCTGGTCTATTGGCGGCAGGGTGATTGGGCTGCAGTCGGCCCGGGTGCGCATGGCCGCCTGACCCTGCCCACCGGGCGCACTGCCACCGAGGCGCTTCGTGCACCCGGCGCCTGGCTGGATGCCGTCGAGGGTCAGGGAACGGGTGAACTGCCGCGCGAGTTCATCCCCCAAGGTGAACAGGCGACGGAATATCTGCTGATGGGCATGCGGCTGACCGAGGGCCTGGACACCGCCCGCTTTGCCGCGCTGGCAGGCGAGCCGCTGGATGCGGCTGCGATCGCGTCGCTGGAATCGCTTGGCATGGTGCGCCATGAGGGCGATCGCCTGCGTGCGACCGCTGCGGGTCGGCCGGTTCTGAACGCCATCCTGCGCGAATTGGCACGATAAGATGCGGCGCAGGCTCTGGTTGGCAGTTGGGTGGTTCTTCACAGTGCTGGGCATCATCGGGGTGGCCCTACCCGTCATGCCGACGGTGCCCTTCCTGCTGGTCGCCGCATGGGCTTTTGCGCGGTCGTCGCCGGTACTGGAACAGCGGATCATGAACCACCCGACCTATGGCCCACCGGTCCGGGCGTGGAGGGATCGGGGGGTGGTCGGGCGCCTGGCCAAAGTCTGGGCGATCAGCGCGATGACGTCTGGCGTGGTCCTGTCGTGGTGGGTGGGGATGCCGATCTGGGTTGTGGCAAGCCAAGCCGGAATCTGCGGCCTTGTCGCGATTTTCCTGATCCGGCGACCAGAATTCTAAGCAAATGTGGTGGCTGTTTTCAGAACGGACACCACATGTTGTTACCCATTCCCGCCCAGAAGCTGGCAGAGGTGATCAAGCTGGTCCAGATCCTTGTAGGTGATGACCAACTGTCCGCCATCCGGGCCTGCATGCGCAATCTCGACCTTCATCTTGAGATGAGCTGACAGATCACCCTCCAACGCACGCGTGTCGGCATCCTTCTCAGAGCTGCGGGGTGATTTGCGCGGCTTTGCATCGGGTGATTGGGACAGCTTGCGAACCATATCTTCGGTATCGCGGACCGAAAGCCCCTTCTCCGCAACCTTTCGCGCCAGTTGCGCCGCGTCGGGCGCAGTGATCAGGGCGCGTGCATGGCCTGCGCTGATCTTGCCGTCCTTGACCATCTCCTGGACGGAATCGGGAAGGCTCAGCAGGCGCAGCAGGTTCGCTATATGGCTGCGGCTTTTGTTCAAGGCCTCGGCCAGTCGCTCCTGCGTATGGCCGAAACGGTCCATCAGCTGACGAAAGGACGCCGCCTCTTCGATGGCGTTCAGATCGGCGCGCTGGATGTTTTCGATAATCGCGACTTCCAGGACCTCGGTATCGGACATATCGCGGATGATCACGGGCATCTCGTGCAACTGCGCCATTTGGGCGGCGCGCCACCGGCGCTCACCGGCGACGATCTGGTACAGGCCGTGATCGCGCGGATGCGGGCGGACGATCAGCGGTTGCAGAACACCGCGCTGCTTTAGCGACGCCGCCAACTCCTGCAATGCCTCTGGATCAAAGCTGCGCCGGGGCTGATCAGGGTTGGCGGTGATCTGCTCGATCGGCAGCACCGTCTTGTCACGCGCAGCGCTGGCGGGCGCATCTCCCAGATCCATGTCCGCCATTAGGGCGGAGAGTCCACGACCGAGGCCCCTCTTGGCGGTCTTGGCATCTGACATCATGCAATCTCCGGGATGAGGTTAAGGCGAGCCATGAACTCGGTCGCGAACTGACGATAGGCGACGCTACCCTTGGACTGTGGGTCGTATGCAAGGACGGGCTGCGCATGGGACGGCGCCTCGGACACGCGAACGTTCCGTGGAATGACGGTAGGATAGACCAAGTCACCCAAAGTTTCGCGCGCGTCCGCTTCGACCTGCTGGGACAGGTTGTTGCGATAATCAGACATGGTCAGTAGGATTCCGTTGATCCTAAGGCGGGGATTGGCGCCTTGACGGACCTGTTTGACCGTCCCCAGAAGTTGGGACAACCCTTCGAGCGCATAAAATTCCGCCTGCAGCGGTACAAGAACACTGGATGCGGCGACCATGGCATTCACGGTCAACAGCCCCAACGCCGGAGGGCAGTCGATCAGAACGATGGTTCCGGCGGGCGCAGACGCCAACTGACGTTCCAGAAGGCGCGTGCGATCCGCAGTCTGGGAGAGATCCACATCCGCAGAGGCAAGGTCGGAGGTCGATGGAACAACCCGGAGATTGCTGACATCGGTTTCAACAGCGGCGGAGGACAGATCGATCTCGCCGGTCAACAGCTCATAAACTGTATGGCGTCTCTGGTCGGCCGTGATGCCCAGTCCGGTCGATGCATTCCCCTGCGGGTCGAGGTCGATCAGGATGACGGAATGTCCCGCCTCGGCCAGAGCGGCGCCCAGATTGACAGCCGTAGTGGTCTTCCCCACCCCCCCCTTTTGGTTCGCGATGGCCACAATATTTTGTTCAGGCATGCGAGACTCCGGTGATGTTCAGAATTGCCGCTTCGGGATCTGTTCTACTGGGAATGGCACGAAGATCAAATCGCCAATCGTTTTTGGCCGCCTCACATTCTTGGCGCCATGCCTGACCTTTCATCAGCCAAGCCTGCCCTTGCGGCTGCATATGACGCTCAACCATGGGCAAAAGGGATGCCAGTGGCGCCAAGGCGCGAGCAGAGACATGATCGGCTTCCAAGGGCGGTACGGACTCGATCCGGTCCGAGATGACAGACGCTTTAGTAAGGCCAGTCTCTCGGAGAACCGCGCGGAGAAATGCGGATTTCCTCTGGTCGCTCTCAACAAGCGTAACGTTCAGCTCCCAGTCCGCCGTCAAGATTGCAACCACAATTCCAGGAAACCCCCCGCCGCTACCAAGGTCGACCCATCGCCCTTTTACTGGCCCGGAGTGATCAATGATCTGCGCACAATCATCAATGTGCCGCGCCCGCAACGAAGGAATGGTCGAAGCGGAAACAAGATTGATCCGCGCATTCCACTTTTCTACCATAGTGCGGTAAGTTGCCAAACGCTCCTCTGTTTCACGTGAAACATTCATCCTGCATGACTTCGAACAACGGAACGGGATGCAGCGATAAGAAGGGTCAACGCAGCAGGCGTCATGCCCTCAATTCGAGACGCTTCTGCCAGGTTAGCGGGCCGCCGCTCCTGCAACTTTCGCGACAGTTCGGCAGAAAGCCCCCCGAGGGTATCATAGCGGAGGTTGGAATCTAACAGCATTTGCGCGTTCGCCTTGAGCGCGTCGGCGTCTCGGTTCTGACGTTCGGTATACTGACTATAAAGCGCGTCGTTCTTAATCTGGTTTAGCGATGCAGCTGATATCGCGGCTATCTGAGGCAGCTCGGCAATAAGCCTATTAGGGTCAATGTCCGATTGCCCAAGCAGAGAAAACACGGACCGCGATTGCCCATCTTGGCGGACATGTATGCACATCCGTGAAAGTTGAGTTGGCGACAACCGCAGGGATTCGCAGGTTTCTCGCGCAGCTTCGTAAGCAGCTTGGCGACGCGTAAATGCCTCAACCCTCTCTAGGCCCGCGCAGCCAAGTTGCATCGCCATCGGCGTCAGGCGCTGATCCGCATTGTCCGCCCGGAGGGACAAACGAAATTCGGCCCTGGATGTGAACATCCGATAGGGTTCGGAAACACCCTTAGAGATCAAATCGTCGATCATGACGCCGATATAGCTGTCCGATCGACTGAAATGCACGGGCTTCTCACCCTGGACAAACAAAGCTGCGTTCACGCCCGCTACAAGCCCTTGCGCCGCCGCCTCCTCATACCCAGTCGTACCATTGATCTGGCCGGCCAGGAATAAACCATCGACCGATCGGACGGCTAGCGATGAGTCGAGTGACCGTGGATCCACGTAATCATACTCCACCGCGTATCCGGGCTGAATAATCTGCGCATTTTCCAGCCCGCGAATGGACCGCACGTATTCCAGTTGAACGTCTTCAGGCAACGACGTCGAAATGCCGTTCGGATAGACTGTGCTGCTTTCCAGCCCTTCAGGCTCCAGGAAGATCTGGTGCGACTCTTTATCAGCAAATCGGACGATTTTATCCTCAATGGACGGGCAATATCGCGGCCCTACCCCGGTAATGTTCCCACCATAAAGTGCCGATTTCCCTAGATTTTCTCGTATGATCCGATGCGTGATGGCATTTGTGTGGGTGATGGCACAGCTGACCTGAGGCGCCTCAGGTGCATCGCTGAGATACGAGAACATCACGGGCTCATCGTCGCCCGGCTGAACCTCAAGGCAGGTCCAATCTATGGAATTGGCATCGATCCGCGGCGGCGTTCCGGTTTTCAACCGTCCCATTTTTAACCCAAACCGCTCCATGCTGGCACTCAGTTTGTGCGCAGCCCCGTCGCCCCAGCGACCGGCTTGTCGGCACTCATCCCCAATATGAATTGTTCCGCGCAGGAACGTGCCCGTCGTCAGTACAACAGTCTTCGCTTGGACTTCACGTCCATCCGCCAGACGAACACCTGTCACCCTCTGCTTGGTGCCAAGCAAATCTTCAACCTCGCCAAAGGCGAGATCCAGGCCAGGATAAGTGCTGATAAGCTCCCAAGCCGCTTTGCGGTAGAGATCCCGGTCCATCTGCGCGCGCGGCCCCTGAACAGCCGGGCCCTTGCGGCGGTTCAACAGCCGGAACTGGATTCCGGCACGGTCGGCGATACGTGCCATGACGCCATCCATGGCGTCAACCTCGCGAACCAAATGCCCTTTTCCCAGCCCTCCGATCGCCGGATTGCATGAAAGAGTTCCAATGTCTTCTTTGCGCATTGTCAGCAGGATAACAGCAGCGCCCATCCGGGCGGCTGATGTGGCAGCCTCCAATCCGGCATGCCCTCCGCCAATCACTGCAACGTCGTAATGTTTCACGTGAAACACTCCCTATTTCCCGATGCAGAAGGACGAGAATATTTTGTCCAGATAGTCATCAGGATCGATTCGTCCAAGTAGGCGATCCAAAGCGATATTGGCACGGCGAAGCGATTCAGCCAACAGTTCAGCAGGCAGAGAGTCAGCACCCTCCAATGCAGCCAAGGCCGAGACGACCTCCAAACGTTGCCGCTCGTGACTGATCAGTCCGGCGTCTGAGACCTTCGACCCAAGCGTCTCAACGATTTGCGTCAAGACTGCACCGATCCCCTGCCCTGTGACGGCAGAAATCGCCAACGGCGCAGAGGCACCAAGGTCGGCGTGGCTCTGCACCACAAGATCGCCCGGCACCCACAGCTCATCGACCCGCGAACCGTCCCGTGACAGATGAATCCTCATGTCGGCTGCCCGCGCCCGGGAAAACGCTCTTTCGATACCGATCTGCTCGATATCATCGCCCGACTCCCTCAGACCTGCAGTATCCAGAAAGGCCACCGCCAGACCTTCAAGATCGTATCTCAGCTCTATGACATCCCGCGTCGTGCCGGCACGGTCTGACACGATGGCAACATCTCTTTTGGCCAACCGATTCAGAAAGCTCGATTTTCCTGCGTTCGGAGGCCCGATGATCGCGATGTCAAAGCCGGCACGCACACGCTCTGCGGCGCGAAACCCGTCCAGCTCCTGCTGCAAGGCCTGACGCAATGTCGCCACCAGGTCAAAAACCCGGGGCGGCACCTCATCGGGGACATCCTCATCCGCAAAATCGACGCTGACCTCGACCAGCGCCCCGGCCTCGATCAGCATGTCGCGCCAGCCCGCCAGCTTTCGGGCCAATTCACCGCCAGCCGCCCTCAGGGCCAACTTCCGTTGCGACTCCGTTTCCGCAATCAGAAGATCGCCTAGACCTTCGACCTCGGCCAGGTCCATCCGACCGTGCAGGAACGCCCGCCGCGTGAACTCTCCAGCATCGGCCGGACGTGCCCCCAAGTCCAGCAGTGCGGCCCCCACCCTGCGGACCACCGCGGGCGCCCCGTGAAGGTGCAGTTCCGCGACCTCCTCGCCGGTAAAGCTGGAACCCGCCGCGAACCACATCGCCAGCGCCTGATCGATCGGCTCATCCTCATGGGTCACCGCGCGGAAATAGGCGTGGCGCGACAGCGGCATCGACCCGACCAGCGTCTCCGCCACGGCCCGGGCACGATCACCGCTCAGCCGGATCACGGAAACGCCCCCCCGCCCGGGCGGGGTGGCCTCTGCAAAGATCAGGTCCATCGCTGCCCCGTCTAGGCGTTCATCGAGTCGAAGAACTCGGCATTGCTCTTGGTCTGCTTCATCTTGGAGATCAGGAACTCGACGGCATCCGTCGTGCCCATCGGGTTCAGGATGCGCCGCAGCAGATAGGTCTTCTGCAGATCCTTGCTATCGACCAGCAGCTCTTCTTTGCGCGTGCCGGACTTGAGGATGTCCATCGCCGGGAAGACGCGCTTGTCGGCGACCTTGCGGTCCAGCACGATCTCGCTGTTGCCCGTTCCCTTGAACTCCTCGAAGATCACCTCGTCCATGCGCGATCCCGTATCGATCAGCGCGGTGGCGATGATGGTCAGGCTGCCGCCCTCCTCGATGTTGCGCGCCGCGCCAAAGAAGCGCTTCGGGCGCTGCAGGGCATTCGCATCGACACCACCAGTCAGCACCTTGCCCGAGCTGGGCACAACAGTGTTGAAGGCCCGGCCAAGTCTTGTGATCGAGTCCAAAAGGATCACAACATCTCGTTTATGCTCGACTAGTCGCTTGGCCTTCTCGATCACCATCTCCGACACGGCGACGTGTCGGCTGGCCGGTTCATCGAAGGTCGACGACACCACCTCGCCGCGCACGCTGCGCTGCATGTCGGTGACTTCCTCGGGGCGTTCGTCGATCAGCAGGACGATCAGATAGCATTCGGGGTGATTCTTCTCGATCGAATGCGCGATATTCTGCAGCAGGACCGTCTTGCCGGTCCGCGGGGGCGCCACGATCAGCGACCGCTGGCCCTTGCCGATCGGCGCGACCAGATCAATTATCCTGGCGCTGCGATCCTTCAGGGTCGGGTCCTCGATCTCCATCTTCAGCCGCTCATCGGGATAAAGCGGCGTCAGGTTGTCGAAGGCCACCTTGTGACGCGCCTTTTCGGGATCCTCAAAGTTGATCGTCTCGACCTTGGTCATCGCGAAATAGCGTTCGTTGTCGCCCGGTGCGCGGATCACACCGTCGACTGTGTCGCCCGTGCGCAGCGAATGCTGCCGGATCATGTCGGGGCTGACATAGATGTCATCGGGACCGGGCAGATAGTTCGCCTCGGTCGAGCGCAGGAACCCGAATCCGTCCTGCACGACCTCCAGCACGCCGCCACCGCCGATTTCCCACCCCTCCTCGGCATGCTCCTTGAGGATCGAGAACATCATCTCGCCCTTGCGCATGGTCGAGGCGTTCTCGATCTCCCATTCCTCGGCCATCGACAGCAGGTCGGCGGGGCTTTTGGCCTTGAGGTCGGACAGATTCAGGCGTTCTTCGGTCATTCTGATGCAAACTTTCGGCCGCGCGACATATCGGAGCGGAGAAGACGGGTGTTCCAGGGAATCCCGTGCCGGACGGCCGGGGTTGGGGCGCAGATAAGGCCCCGGTCCGCACGAGTCAATCTTTTCGATCAGAACTTGATGATCACCGAAGACACGATCGCCACCATCAACAGGGTCGGAACCTCGTTCATCAGACGATAGGTGCGCCCCGCCTGCGCGGTTCCGCCCGCCAGAATCCTGCGCTCTCGGGCGCACCACATGTGAAACGCGCTCATCGCGATCACGCAGATGGCCTTGATCCACGGCCAGATCATGTCCCAGCTGACGATCCCGGGCGTCAGCACCAGCGACAGACCGCTGATCCAGGTCGCGATCATCGCCGGATTCATGATCAGCCGCAGCAGCTTGTCCTCCATGATGACGAAACTGGCGACCGGCTCGGCCAATCCGGCACGGCGTTCGGCGTGATAAACGAACAGCCGGGGCAGATAGAACAGCCCCGCCATCCAGGAAATGACGGCCATCACATGGAAGGCCTTCACGTAGGGATAGATCAGGGCCAGCCAGTCGAACATCGGGAAACCTCTCTTCCCCCTTCTCTTAAATAAAAAGGATAAAGAAAGGAATGTTGTAGAAGTAGGGCCTGTGGATAGCAGGACGTGGACTCTGCTCACCGTGATTTCCTCAGAATCACCGTCTGTGGACAAGGATGTGAAAAACCGGTGCCACAGCCCGAAAACCGTTTGTAAACAAAGCTGTTATTTGTGGATAACTTTGCGGATAATGATCCTGCCTTTTACTTGTCCACAGAATGGCCCGTTTCGGTGGATGATTCGTCCACCTGTGGAGAAGCTCACGTCGTTCTTGTTCCGTTCCTGGCGAAAATCGCCCCATGTCAGGGATTGACTCGGCTTGCCCGCAGGCCCCGCACCGATTCCCCCCGCCACTTGTCCACACGGGGGCTGCGCCGTCCCCGCCACAGGGTCCGATCCCGTGCCCAGGGGGGCTTTCGCGCTGCCCGTGCTGCCCCTAGTCTTGTCCCTGAACCCGCGATGTGATGATCAAGCCCATGCAAGACGACCTGCCCGCCAGCCAGATCAGCCATGCCCCCCTGGCCGGGGTGATCGGCATGCCGATTGCGCATTCACGCTCTCCGCGGCTGCACGCGCATTGGCTGGCCCGATACGGATTGCCGGGCCATTACGTCCCGATCCCGGTGATGCCCGAACACCTGGCCGAGGTGCTGCGCATCCTGCCCCGCGCCGGTTTCGTCGGTGCGAACGTCACCATCCCCCACAAGGAGGCCGTGCTGACCTTGGCCGACACGGTCACCGACCGCGCCGCACTGATCGGCGCGGCAAACACGCTGATCTTTCGTCCCGACGGCAAGATTCACGCCGACAACACCGACGGCTACGGCTTCATCGCGAACCTGCGCCAGAACGTCCCCGACTGGCAGCCCGACCGGGGGCCGGCGGCGGTGATCGGGGCCGGGGGGGCTGCGCGGGCGGTCGTGGCCTCACTGCTGGACAGCGGCGTCAAGGAACTGCGCATCACCAACCGCACCCGCCTGCGCGCCGAACAGATCAAGGCCGAATTCGGCGCCCGGCTGGTCGTCTATGACTGGGCGCAGGTCGGCAACATGCTGGAGGGCGCCTCGACCGTGGTAAACGCCACCTCGCTCGGCATGCAGGGCAAGCAGCCCCTGCGCGTGCCGATGGACGCGCTGTCGCCCGACGCGCTGGTCACCGACCTGGTCTATACCCCGCTGATGACCCCCTTCCTGACCGAGGCGCAGGCTCGCAGCTGTCGCATCGTCGATGGGCTGGGCATGCTGCTGCATCAGGCCGCGCCCGGTTTCGAACGCTGGTTCGGCCAGCGCCCGGATGTCGACGACCAGGCGCGCAGGGTCGCGCTGGAATGACCTTTCGTCTTGGCCTGACCGGCAGCATCGGCATGGGCAAATCAACGACCGCGCAGATGTTCCGCGACCTGGGGCATCCGGTCTGGGATGCCGATGAGACTGTCCACCGACTCTATGCCCAGGGCGGCGCGGCGGTGGACCCGGTCGCCGCGGCCTTTCCGACCGCGCTTCGCGGCGGCGGCATCGACCGCGCGGCCCTCAAGGACGCGCTGGCCGCCGATTCCGGCGCGCTGGCGCGGCTGGAGGGGATCGTCCACCCCCTCGTGGCGCAGGATCGGCAGGCCTTTCTGGCGCGACATGACGGCGCACCCCTGGTCGTCCTGGACATCCCGCTGCTGTTCGAAAGCGCGCAGCCCCCGGACCTGGACGGGGTGGCGGTCGTGTCCACCGACCCCGAAACCCAGGCCGCCCGCGTGCTTGCACGCCCGGGCATGACGCGCGATATGCTGGCCATGATCCTGGCGCGCCAGATGCCTGACGCGGACAAGCGCGCCCGCGCGGACTGGATCATTCCGACCGACAGCCTGGACGCCGCCCGCGCCGCCGTCGCCCATATCGTGAACGAGGTTGCCCCCCATGCGTGAGATCGTCCTGGACACCGAAACCACCGGCTTTGACGCCGAAGGCGCGGACCGCATCGTCGAGATCGGGGCGCTGGAGCTGATCAACCACCTGCCGACCGGGCGCACCTTTCACGTCTATATCAACCCCGAACGGTCGATGCCCAAGGAGGCGTTCGACGTCCACGGCCTGGGCGACGATTTCCTGCGCGACAAGCCGAAATTCGCGGCAATCGTCAGCGATTTCATGGACTTCATCGCCGACGACGCCAAGCTGGTGATCCACAATGCCAGCTTTGACATGAAATTCCTGAACGCCGAACTGAAGCGCGCGGGCCACAAGCCGCTGCCCTGGTCACGGGCGCTGGACACGCTGATGCTGGCGCGCGAGAAATTCCCGGGATCGCCCGCGACGCTGGACGCGCTGTGCCGCCGCTTTGGCGTGGACAATTCGGGCCGGGAGCTGCACGGCGCGCTGCTGGACAGCGAATTGCTAGCCGAGGTCTATCTGGAGCTGATCGGCGGGCGCCAGCCCGACCTGGTGCTGGACCGTCCCTCGGGCGACGACGCGTCGCGGATGCCCGACGGCCAGATGCGCCCCCGCGCGGCCCGCGCCCGCGCCCTGCCCCCCCGCCTGACCCCGGCCGAGGCCGAGGCGCATGCCGCCTTCGTCGCCAAGCTGGGCGAGGACTCGGTCTGGGCGCGCTACGCCGCGACCTGACGGCGGTCTTGCACGCGGGGGCTGCGCGGCCCATTCTGGCGAAAAGGGATGCGGAATGCTGGACTGGCTGCGCGACATCGGCTCTTTCTGGGGCGCCATCTTCGAACGGATGGACAAGACCCACATGACCCTGATCGCGGCGGGCGTGGCCTTTTACGCCATGTTCGCGGTCTTTCCCGGCCTGGCCGCCATCATCGCGCTGTGGAGCCTGTGGTTCGACCCGCTGGTCGTGCTGGCCTATCTGGATGTCGCGCATGAGTTCCTGCCCGACGGGGCCTCGGACATCGTCGACGACCAGGTGACGACCCTGACCCAGAACGGGCGGACGTCGATGGGCTGGACCTCGTTCATCTCGTTCATGATCGCCACCATCGCGGCGCGGGCCGGGGTGGATGCGCTGATCCGGGGGCTGAACGCGGCCTATGGCGTGCGTGCCCATTCCACCATCTTCGGTTTCGTGCTGGCCTATGCGCTGACGCTGGTGATCGTGGGGATCTCGCTGGCGGGGCTGGCGACCATCGTGGTGGTGCCGGTGCTGCTGAACTTCATGGTGTTCGCGCCGGTGCGGTCCATGCTGCTGACGGTGCTGCCCTGGGCGGGGATGTTCCTGCTGGTCATCGTGACCATCGGCGTGCTGTATCGCTATGGCCCCAACGTCAAGACGCCGCGCACGCCGATCTTTACGTTGGGCGCGCTGTTCGCCGCCGTGCTGTGGTCGGCGGGCTCCATCGCCTTTTCGGCCTATCTGGGCAGCTTCAACAGCTACAACCGCATCTATGGTTCGATCGGCACGGTGGTGGCGCTGCTGATGTGGTTCTATCTGGCGGGGTTTTCGGTGCTGCTGGGCGCGCTGATCAATGTCGAGCTGGCCCGCCGCCGCCGCATGAAGGCCGCCCGCGAGGCGCGCAGCGGCTTTGACGCCATTCTGGCCGACAAGGCCAAATGACGGGGCGCCCTGCGCGGGCGCCCCCTTCTGGATCAGGCCGACAGGCCCTCGGTCGAGGCAAAGAACATCGCCTGGCTGACCGCCGAACGGACCTGCTCCTCGCTGTAGGGCTTGGAGATCAGGAAGGCGGGCTCGGGGCGGTCGCCGGTCAGCAGACGCTCCGGGAAGGCGGTGATGAAGATCACCGGAATGTCGCCCATGCTGGCCAGCAGCTCGTTCACGGCATCCACGCCCGACGATCCGTCGGCCAGCTGGATGTCGGCCAGGATCAGGTCGGGGCGGTGCTTGCCCGCCAGGTCGATCGCGGCGGTGTGGGTGCGCGCGACGCCGGTCACGTCATGGCCCATCGCCTGCACGATGCCCTTCAGGTCCATCGCGATGATCATCTCATCCTCGATGACCATGACCTTGCCGCGCAGGGCCTGACCCATCTCGTTCAGGGCGATCTGCACCAGCTCGTCGGCCTCGGCGACCTCGATCTGCATGACGCGGGCGATCTGGTCGCTGCGCAGCTCCTCGATGGTGCGCAGCAGCAGCGCCTCGCGGGAATTGGGCGTCAGGCCGCGCAGATGGCCCTGGGCGCGACGCTCGCGGGCGGACATGTCCGCATCCTCGACCGGCTGGCCCGAGCTTTGCCAGATCACGTGAAAAGTCTTGAACAGCGCGATGCGCAGGTCGTCCTCGCCGTCCAGCACGCTGCGATCGGTCAGGATCGCCTCCAGCGTAGCGGCTGCATAATTGTCGCCGGCGCGCTGGCTGCCGGTCAGGGCGCGCGCGTAGCGGCGCAGAAACGGAAGCTCACGCCCGATGGATTGGGCCAGATCGGCAACAGTCATTACACAGTCCTCTTAAATCGCGTATGGCAGGGAACCAACTGAACCCCCTATCGGTTGCATGCTGTGCGCACAAGTTTGTCAGGACTGACACGAATATGACACCGAAACGAGACGACCGTCGGAGAGCGGCAGTGGAAAAACAGATCGATGAGAACCTCAAGCGGGTCTACGAACAGGACGCCACTGACCAGATTCCGGACAGGTTTCTTGAGCTGCTCAAGAAACTGAAGGAACAGGAATGACCCGGACCCCGGCCAGCCCTGCCCTTGCGTCACCCTGTTCCGGTAAGTTGCTTTCATGACCAGATCCCCCTCGATCCATCCCCGCGACCAGCTGGTCGACCACCTGCCCGCGCTGCGGGCCTTTGCGTTGTCGCTGACCCGCGAAGGCGCTTCGGCGGACGATCTGGTACAGGATACCATCGTCAAGGCCTGGACGAACATGGACAAGTTTCAGGCCGGCACGAATCTGCGCGCCTGGCTGTTCACCATCCTGCGCAACACCTTCTATTCGTCGCGCCGCAAGACCAAGCGCGAGGTCAGCGACAGCGACGGCATCCATGCCGCACGCCAAGCGACCCGGCCCGACCATGACGGCCGCCTGGCCCTGCGCGATTTCCGCGTGGCCTTCGACAAGCTGCCCGACGAACAGCGCGAGGCGCTGATCCTGGTCGGGGCCTCGGGCTTCTCCTACGAGGAGGCCGCCGACATGACCGGCGTCGCGGTGGGCACGGTCAAGTCGCGCGCCAATCGCGGTCGCCGCAAATTGGCCGAGCTGTTGCACCTGGAACAGGGCGAGGAGCTGAACATGACCGATCAGGCCACCTTGGCCGTGATGGCGCAGAACAACTACAGCTCCCGCTGAGGCTGTCGAGGTGCTGAGGCGGATCACGGAACGGATGGAATTTACGCGGCGCCTCGGGTTTCGACTCGGGGCGCTTCTGTCCATCGCGATCCTGCCCATCGGCCTGATCTCGCTGGTCCAGAACCTTCACCTCTCGCGTGAGGCGGAACGCAGCGCCGAAATCGCGCTGCTGGGCCGCACCGCCTCGGCTGCCGCTGGCGAACGTGCGCTGCTGCAAAGCGCGCTTGGCTCGGCCGATGCCCTGGGGCCTGCCATCCTGGAAAGCCTGGACCGGCCCGACATCTGTTCCGACCTGCTGCGCAATTTTGTCCAGCGCAGCGGCACCTATCGCCAGGCGCTGTTCGTACCGGTGGATGGAAGCGTCTCGTGCAGTTCGGCCCCGGCCGGTCTGCCGCCGCTAGATCTGTCCGACAGCGATCTGCTGACCGATTTCATGCAGGTGCCCATGACCGCCGTGACGGCCCTGGCCCGCGGCCCGGTCAGCGGTGAACCCGTGGTTGTCGTCCTGCAACCCCTGTATCGCGACCGCGAATTGCTGGGCCTGACCGCCCTGTCGCTCAGCCAGGAGCTGTTGCGTTCGACCCATGCGATGGATTTCGGGACCGAGGGTGCGCGCATCCTGACCTTCAACAATGCCGGGCGCGTGCTGATCGCGGACACCACCCAGGGCGACGACCCCACCACCCTGCTGCCGCGCGACGTGCCCCTGATCAACCTGCCCGGCCAGGGCGAGGCCACCTTCCGGTCGCGCGCCAACAACGGAGAGATGCGGGTCTTTACCGTGGTGCCGGTCGTGCCCGGCCTGGTCTATGCCCTGGGCAGTTGGAGCCCCAGCATCGCGGGCGTGGGCCTGTTCCAGCTGTCGCGGTTCGGCGCGGTGATGCTGCCCGTGGCGCTGTGGGTGGTGTCGCTGGCCGTGGCCTATTTCGCAGTGTTCCGGCTGGTCCTGCGCCATATCACCGTGCTGCGCGGCCAGATGCGCCGTTTCGCCATCGGCAATCGCGACACCCCGCCCCCGGTCCTGACCGACGCCCCCACCGAGATCGCGGATGTCAGCCAGACATTCCACAACATGGCCCGCATCCTGATCCGCGACGAAGAGGCGATGGAACAGGCCGTGATCGAAAAGACCGTCCTGCTCAAGGAGGTCCACCACCGGGTCAAGAACAACCTTCAGCTGATTGCCTCGATCATCAACATGCAAAGCCGCCTGATCGACGACCGCGATGCGAAACGCGTGCTGCGGTCGGTTCAGGACCGGGTCGCGGCGCTGGCCACGATCTATCGCAACCTCTATCAGGCCGAACAGCTGGATCAGGTGAATGCCGACCGGCTGATCTCGGACATCATTACCCAGCTGTCATCGGCCTCGGCAGGGGCGGGACGCGACCTGATCGTGCACACCGACATCCAGCCGCTGACCATGCTGCCCGACCAGGCGGTCCCGCTGACCCTGCTGACCACCGAGGCCTTTACCAACGCCGTGAAATATGCCGGGCGACCCGCCGATGGGGGCAACCCTTGGGTGCGCGTCGCGCTGACCTCGCCCAAGCCGGGGCGCGGGCTGCTGGAGGTCGTGAACTCCACCGGCCCCGACGAGGCCGCCAGCGGCACCGGCCTGGGCAGCCAGTTGATCGAGGCCTTCTCGATGCAGCTGGAAGGCGATATCAGCGCCGAACCGCAGGACGGCTGCTATCGCCTGGCGCTGTCCTTCAAGGTTGGACAGGCGGCCTTTGGTGGCGGGTCGGGCTCGGGCGATCCGCGTCAGGTGGTCCTGACCTCGGCCGCGCGGGCCGGATCGCGGCATTAGCGCCGCGGCGTCGCGCAAATTCGCATGACCGGCTTGCGTCGCGCTTGCGCGGTGGGCTGGCGGCACTATCTTGGGCCGATGGAACGCGACAAGACTTATGATCTGGCGACCGGGGCCGGGCTGATGGCCTGCCCGCTCTGCGACGCCCTGCATGTCGAGGAGGATCTCGACCCCGGAGAGACCGCGCGCTGCGTCCGCTGCGGCACGGTCCTGGCCAAGCCGCGCGACGGGGCCTTTGCCCAGCTGATCGCGCTGGCCTTCACCTCGATGGTGCTGCTGGTGGGGGCGGTGTTCTTTCCGTTCCTTGAGGTCTCGACGATGGGCTTCGGCAATGCCAGCTCTCTCTTCGACGTGGCGCTGGCCTTTGCCGACGGGGTGCTGCTGCCGCTGGTCATCGCGGTGCTGGCGATGATCATCGGCCTGCCGATCACGCGGTCCTTCCTGCTGGTCTATACGCTGGTGCCGCTGGCGCAGGGCCGCCCGCCCCACCGCCATGCCGCCCGCGCCTTCCGCTGGTCCGAGATCCTGCGCCCCTGGTCCATGGCCGAGATCTTCGTGATCGGCACCGCCGTGGCTCTGGTCAAGGTGGCGGGGCTGGCGACGGTCCATCTGGGACCGGCCTTCTGGGCGTTCTGCGCGCTGATCTTCGTGAACCTGGCCAGCCGCGCCTTCATGTGCCAGACCTCCATCTGGGACGCGATCGAGGATGCCGGGGTCCGGACGACCTTTGGCCCCGACCCGGTCCGCCCCCAGCCCGCCCGCACCGATCCCCCCGCCCTGGCCCACGACGCATGAGCGCCCCCACAGACCAGCCGGCGGCCCCGGTCCTGACCGCCCATCGTGCCGGTCTGATCGGATGCCACCGCTGCGGCCGCGTCTGGCCGCTGGAACAGGACCGCTGCCGGCGCTGCGGCGCGCATCTGGTGCCCCCCGACCGGCGCGGCCTGCAAAAGGTCTGGGCCTGGTGGCTGGCGGGCATCATCGCCTATATTCCCGCCAACGTCTTTCCGATGATGAGTACCCGTACCTTCGCGGGCCTGGCCGGCAATTCTGAGGCCACGATCCTGGGCGGCGTGATGGAGCTGATCCATTATGGCAGCTGGGACATCGCGATCATCGTCTTTGTCGCCTCGGTCATCGTGCCGGTGGGCAAGTTCATCGCCATCGCCTGGCTGGCGATCGTCGCGGGCAGGCCCGCCACGACCGATCAGGCCCACACCCGGCTGAAGATCTATGAGGTGGTGGAATTCATCGGGCGCTGGTCGATGATCGACGTCTTTGTTGTGGCGATCCTGTCCGCGCTGGTGCAACTGGGCTTTGTCGCCTCGATCCATCCGGGGCCTGCGGCGGTGTCCTTCGCGCTGTCGGTTGCCTTCACGATGCTTTCCGCGCAAAGCTTTGACGCACGATTGATCTGGCGCGGCCTGCCCCTGCGCAGCCGCCGCTGAACGCCACCCACGCGATTCCCAAGGACTGCCGATGACCGACACGCCCCCGCCCCTGACGCCGGCCAGCCCCGTGCGCAAGACAGCCGCCCGAGCGGCACAGGCGGGGATCAACGTGATCTGGATCGTGCCGATCATCGCGCTTGTCGTGACCCTGGGCATCGCCTGGAACGCCTTTCGCGACCGCGGCAGCGTGATCGAGGTCGAATTTGCCGACGCGACCGGCATCACCCCCGGCGACACCTCACTGCGCTTTCGCGAGATCACCGTGGGCCGGGTCGAGGGCGTGAAGTTCACCGAAGATCTGTCCCGCGTCGTCGTCTCGTTGCGCGTCAACACCGAGGTGGCGCAATATATCGACGATCAGGCGGCCTTCTGGATCGTGCGCCCGCAGGTCAGCGCGCAGGGCGTGACGCGCCTGGACACGGTCCTTAGCGGTGCCTTCATCGAGGGGTATTGGGACGCCGATGTCACCGCGCCCGCGACCCGGTTTGTGGGGCTGGAACGCCCGCCCCTGATCCGCAACGACCAGCCCGGCACCTGGGTCCGGCTGTCGATGGAGACCGCCGACGGCCTGTCCGAGGGCGCGCCGGTCCTGTTCCGCGGTGTCGAGGTCGGGCGGCTGGAGAACGTCCGCCTGGACGAGGCCAGCGACCGCGTGCTGGTCGATGCCTTCATCGAGGCGCCCCATGACGCCCGCCTGTCCAGCGCCACGGTGTTCTGGGACACGTCCGGGTTCTCGGTCTCGCTTGGGGCGCAGGGGGTGGCGCTGAACGTCAATTCACTGTCCTCGCTGCTGCAGGGCGGCATCGCCTTCGAGACCTTCGTCAGCGGCGGCGCGCCGGTCCAGCCGGGCCAGGAATTCGCCGTCCAGCCTGACGAGGGCACCGCCCGCACCGCGCGCTTCGAGGATGACGACACCGCCCTGCTGCGCGTCGGCATGCTGATCGACGACAGCCTGCAAGGGCTGGAGCGCGGCGCCGATGTCCAGTTCCAGGGCCTGCGCGTGGGCCGCGTGACCGAGCTGGCCGTCACCCTGACCGATGATGGCGATGGCAACGTCACGCCCCGACAGCTGGTGACCATGCTGATCTCTCCGCGCCGGATGGGTCTGGGCGATGGGTCCACCGCAGACGACGCGCTGGCCCTGCTGACCGAGGAGGTCGGCGACGGGCTGCGCGCACGCGTGGCCAGCGCAGGCTTTCTAGGCACCACCCTGATGGTCGAGCTGGTCACCATTCCGGGGGCCGAACCCGCGACCATCGACACGGAAACCGGTCCCAATCCACTGCTGCCCTCGGTCGAGGGGGATCTGGACGATTTCACCGCCAGCGCCCAAGGCCTGGTCAACCGCATCGGCAATCTGCCCATCGAAGAGCTGCTGACCTCGGCCCGCGACACGCTGGACAGCATCACCGCGCTTGCGACATCGCAGGACACCCGCGCGATTCCCCTGGCGCTGCGCGAGGCGATCGAGGGGGGCAGCGTCGCGCTGTCCGACATCGCCGCGATCACCGGCGATCTGCGCCAGGCCGACAGCGGCCAGACCCTGGCGCGGATGCTGGACGAGGCCTCCGCCGCCTTCACCGCCGTGACCGAAGCCGCCGCCGACGTGCCCGCGATGGTCGATCAGATCGACGCCGCCGCCGCCGCGGTTGAGGAATTCGGCTTTGCCGAGATCAGCCTGCAGGCCGAGGGAATCCTGGCCGACCTGCGCGCCATGCTAGGCAGCCAAGACGCCGAACAGCTGCCGCGCAACCTGTCGAACACGCTGGAGGCCGCGACCGGCCTTCTGAACGACCTGCGCGACGGCAATGCGGTGGGCAGCCTGAACAATGCGCTGAATTCGGCCAGCACCGCCGCCGACCAGATCGCGGTGTCGGTCCAGCAGCTGCCCGCGCTGATCCAGCGTCTGCAGGCCACCGCCGGACGGGCCGACACGCTGTTTTCCAGCTATGGCGACCGGTCGGCCTTCAACAACGAACTGATCGGCGCGCTGCGCGAGCTGCGCCGGGCGACCCAATCCATCGGCTCGGTCGCCCGGCTGATCGAACGCAATCCCCGCGCCTTCATCCTGGGACGATAGACATGACCCTAGCCCCGCTGTTCCGCCTGCCCCTGGCCGCCCTGATGGGCGCGACCCTGCTGGGCGCCTGTTCGAACCCTGAAAAGACCGGGCGTTATCTGATCGACCCGCCGGTCAGCGGCGTGCAGGTGCCCAACCGCTTGGGCACTGCGGAGCTGAAGGACGTGTCCCTGCCCGATTACGCCTCGGATCAGGAGGTCGCATTCCAGACCCCCGACGGGGCCGTGCGCTCTACCCCCGACAACCTGTGGGCAGACAATCCGGCGCGGGCCTTCACCACGACGCTGGCCCGCGCGATCAGCGACGTGTCGGGTGCCACCGTCATCAGCGAGCCCTGGCCCCTGGCTCAGCCCCCGGCCCGCGTGCTGGAGGTGCGCGTCGAACGCGCCCTGGCCCAAGCCGACAATAGCTATCGCCTGTCGGGGCGCTATTTCGTGTCCGATGACGGGCTGTCGGGGGGCGGTGCGAACCATGCGCGCAGCTTTGACATCCGGGTGCCGATGGCGGCACAGGGTGCGGCAGCCACGGCCCAGGCCGCCAGCCAGGCCATCGCCATTCTGGCCCAGCAGATCGCGACCCTGTCGGGACCGGGGGCGACCATCGCCACCACCCGGCCCGCCGCCAGCGATCCTTTCGATCTGTCGCTGTTCTGACCCTCAGACCAGGGCCAGCGACAGGAAGGGCACATAGGTCACCAGCAGCAGCGCCAGCAGGATGGCCAGCAGGAACGGCCACCCATCGCGCACGAAATCGACGATGGACACCCGCGTCAGGTTGCACACCAGCAGCAGCACCGTCCCCACCGGGGGCGTCAGCGTGCCGATGGACAGGTTCAGGATCATGATCAGCCCGAAATGCACCGGGTCGATCCCCAGCTGGACCAGCACGGGTTTCAGGAGCGGCACCAGGATGATCATCAGCGCGGTGCCTTCGATGAACATGCCCAGGATCAGCAGGGCGATGTTGATGACCAGCAGAAAGACGTAAGGGTTGGTGGTCAGCGCGGTGATGAATTCCGCCATGCTGACGCCCGCCCGCTCCAGCGTGAAGATCCAGGCCAGGGCCGAGCTGGTCATGATGACCAGCAGCACCGCCGCCGTCTGGCGCGCGGTCTCGGCAAAGGCCTGGGTGACGTCGCGCAGGCGCATCTCGCGATAGACGAAGACGCCGATGAACAGGGTGGTGACGGTGGCGATGGCCCCGGCCTCGGTCGGCGTGAAGATCGCGAAACGGATGCCGCCCACGATCACCACGACTAGGAACAGCGCGGGCCAGGCGCCCAGCAGCGTGGTCCCGGTCTCTCGCATGGTGGGCCAGGTGGTGCGCGACGGCTTGTAACCCTCGCGCCGGGCGACCAGCCAGACGGCGATCAGCAGCAGCGCGCAGCACATCAGCCCCGGCAGGATGCCCGCCACGAACATCGACCCGATCGACACATCGGCCACCAGCCCATAGATGATCAGCGCGATGCCCGGCGGGATGATCGGCGTGATCAGCGACGAACACGCCGTGATCGCCGCCGCGATCGAGCGTTTGTAGCCCTGCCGCTCCATCTCGGGGACGATCATGCGGCACATCATCGCCGCATCCGCCAGGTTCGAGGCCGAGATTCCTCCCATCAGCGTGGACAGCATCACGTTGGTATGGCCCAGGCCCCCCGTCAGCCGCCCGACCAGTAGATCGGCCAGCCGCAGCAGGCGCGTGGCGATGCCCGCACTGCCCAAAAGCGTGCCCAGCAGCACGAAGAACGGGATCGCCAGCAGGGATGCGTTCTCGGCCGGGGACATGAATCGCTGGACCGCGATGGCCAGCGGCACCGGTGAAAAGAACAGGAAATAGCCCAGGATGCCCGCGAACATCGCCAGATAGATGCGCATGTTCAGCAGGAACATGGCCAGCATGATGGGGATGATGATGATCCAGGTCACGACAGGTCATCCTCCAATGCGGGGTCCAGCGGGTCGCGGGCGGGCAGGACCATCCGCCACAGCGTCACGGCGCTAGCACCCAGGGCGCCCACCACCACCGCCAGGTTCATCCAGAACCAGGACACGCCCAGGATCTGCGTCCGCTTGAACCCCGCGCCCTGCGCCAGACCCCAGGCCAGCCAGGCCATCGTCAGCAGCACCGCCACCGACAGCAGCGCCACCGCGACGCCCAGCCACCGCCGCCCCGGTCGCGGCAGCCAGGCCACCGCGAAATCGATGGTCAGGTGCTGGCGGTGCCATTCGCAGGATATCGCGCCCAGCATGATGATCCAGATCATCAGGATGGCCGAGACCTCCTCGGTCCAGGAGATCGGCGCGCCCATCACATAGCGCATGAAGACGGCGGCGGCGGTCAGCGTCACCAGGACGGCAACCAGCAGCGCACCCAGGGCCGAGGCCAGGCCGGCAAGATGTTTCATCGGGTCATGTC
Organism: Paracoccus sp. SCN 68-21; assembly: GCF_001724535.1. NCBI lineage: Bacteria > Pseudomonadati > Pseudomonadota > Alphaproteobacteria > Rhodobacterales > Paracoccaceae > Paracoccus > Paracoccus sp. SCN 68-21. Next base: position 57,825 of record NZ_MEES01000012.1, read on the forward strand.
CGGGAAAAGGGGGCGCCGCGCGGGACGGCACCCATTGCGGGTCAGTCCTGCAGCTGCGCCTGGATCTGGTCGTACAGACCGTCCGACCATTCCGGGAACATCTCATAGAAGGCCATCGCGCGTTCCCGGAACGGCGCGATGTCGGGATAGGTGACCTGCACGCCCTGCGCCTCCATCTGGGCCAGGATCTCTGCGTCGGATTCCGCCGCGAGTTCCTGGCTGTAGAGGCCCGCCTGATGGCCGGTCTCGTGCAGCATCTGGACGACCTCGGGGTCCAGCGTGGCGAAATAGGCCTCTCCTCCCAGCCACAGCGAGGTGTTGGTCAGATAGCCGATCATCGACAGGTGCTTGGCCTGTTCATGCAGCTTCTGGCCGTGCAGCACCGCCAGCGGGTTCTCGACCCCGTCGATGACGCCCTGGGTCAGCGCGGATAGACATCGCCCAGGGGCATGGGCGTCGCGGTGCCGCCCATCGCCTCGATGGCGCGGATCTGCATCGGGTTGTTGGGCGTGCGGATCTTCAGCCCCGCCAGATCGTCGGGCGTCTCGACCGGCGTCTTGGTCAGCAGCTGCCGCGTACCGTAAAGGTAGTTCGAGATGACGATATGGATGCCCTTCTCGCGCAGCGCGGCCTCCTTCTCCTTGAACCAGTCGGATTCGTAGATCTCGAACAACTTTTCGGGGCTGTCGGTCAGATAGGGGCCGAAGAGGATGCCCAGATCGGGGTCGTAATCGGTCAGGAACCCCACATCGGCGATGGTGATGACGTTCACGCCCATCATCCCCTGCTCGATCACGTCCTGCTTGGCGCCCAGCTGGGACGACGGGAACAGCTCCAGCGCGACGTCGCCGCCCGACGCCTCGGTGACCAGCTCGGCCCACCGGTTCATCACCAGATCGACCGGCTCTCCGGGGTTGTTCTCGGCCGTGTCCCAAGGCTTGGTGTAGGAGACCGCGGGCGGAGCCCTTGGCGTAGCGCAGCGCGCGGCCGGTGGTGAGGCTGGCGGCCACCGTCGATCTT